>NZ_JAVJSQ010000035.1 GCF_040219335.1 Gimesia sp.
CAGGGTCTGTAGCACGGATGCCAGATCTTTACCGGCATTCAGCATCGCATCTGCATCACGCAGCTTGCGGACAATCTGCTCGGGGTTGGGACGTTTTCTTCGCTTGATCATCAAAAGTTCTCCTCGTCAAAGGGACGCTAAGAACCTTCATAACAATTGGATCGGTTTTTGAAAAGCAGACCAAGATCACGTACTCGGAAAACCTCACAACAAATGAACCAAGTTAAGGGTAGCATACCAACACGACAGCTGGGACAGAGATGGGGATGCCTGCTAGATACACACTCAGATAGCTCTCGATTTTATACAAAAATCTAAGAAGGGGGGCGCTCTATACTAACATGATCACTTAGAGGGTGAATTAAACGAACTTCTGATTGTCTGCTGCAGACTCTTACAAATATAATCTATCTCAATTGGCGTGAGTTTAGCGGAAGAGGGGAGATAGAGTCCCGTAGCTGAGAGATGCTCAGCATGCTGCATAGTAACATTCTCCTCGTTGTACTCGCGATATGCCGGTTGAAGATGCAGCGGGATAAATGCAGTACGTGTTTCAATTCCATTATTTGCCAGTTCAAGTCGAACATCATCGCGTGTCCGAGTGTCGGAATCGATGCGAATAAAATAAACCCAGAAAGCGTGCTCAGTCTCTTCATCTTCAACAGGTAATATGACGCCATCCAATTCATCCAGTGCTTCGCTATATCTTGCAGCAATTCGTTTTCTTGCTTCACGTAATCTGTCAAACTGCATCAACTGTGAAACCCCTACAGCAGCTTGAAGGTTTGTCATACGAAAATTATATCCCCGATATCGATGCCAAAAGTGTCTTTCCAGGGAAAAGGCGTGGTCACGTAATGTTCGGCATACAGAAGCCAGTGAGTCATTGTCTGTTGTGACAGCTCCTCCTTCTCCTGTTGTGATAATCTTATTTGCGTAGAAACTGAATGCACCACCGTATCCGAGCGAGCCAGTCGTTCTTCCTTTCAGTTTTGCACCATGCGACTCCGCTGCATCTTCAATCACAGCGACTCGATTCCTGTCAACGTGAGACTGAAGAGTCTCGACATCAAAAGGTCTTCCATAAGTATGAACGACAATGATTGCCTTAGTGCGGTCAGTAATTTTTTTCAATATACCATCTAAGTCAATGTTCTCAGAATCAGGTGCGCAATCGACAAACACAGGTCGTGCGCCCAAATGTACCACAGCGCTGGCAACTGCAACCATCGTAAATGCAGGGATGATGACTTCATCTCCACCTGAGACACCACACGCTGCTAACAATAGTTGCAATGCTGTTGTTCCCGATGAAGTCGCAATGCAATGCTTGGTTCCAATGATTTGCGCAAACCTTGTTTCAAACTCGGTTACAAATCTTCCTCCTGAAGAGATCCAGTTTTCGTCTACACATTTCTGCAGATCGTAGGTGACTCTTGGATCAAGATCTGGCTCACAGACGGGAATGTACTCGCGAGTGCTGCTTCTATCTGCTACAGGAAGATGAGCTTCAGCCAGGGGGGGATCTGGCGATGGGATGGCTAATCGTTGTGCCGTAGAAAGTTCAGATAGACTGTAATCAAACATTTTCAGTAATGGACCTGAGTTTACTGTCATTGTAAACCAATGAACCTTTCTCTTGACTCTGGACTAGACATCGGTATAAGTGATATTAATTGTTAAAATATCCTAAGCATTTTTAAGTATCAATAGAGACGATGAAACTGCTTATAAAAGGAGTAGATCTTATTTCTAATTGAATCTTAACTTTGGCTTAAAACGAGATGACATTGGCTCTCTCCAAGGATCTAATCCATTAAATGTGTGTTGGATTTTTTTCGTTAAAGAGCCACTATTGACTAGAGGTATTTTCAAAACCCAAAATTACGTGAACAGTTTGGTATAGTATTTGTAGGAGTACCTCCCCCGAAAGGAGGTCTCATTATGACCATGACCCGTGTATCACGACCTGCCACAGGTCGCAACATTACCGGGTCCAGGACAGAACCAAAACCACAACTCTCGGACGAGCAATGGCTTCTGATCAAAGACCTGTTTCCAGAACCACCAGTCAACGCAGCCGGAGGGCGGCCCAGAGTGGCTTCCCGCGAGTACCTCGAAGGAATCCTTTGGGTATTAAGGACCGGTGCCCGATGGAAAGATTTATCAACATTTTTACCATCTCCCAGCACCTGTTGGCGTCGTTTCAAGGAATGGACCGAAGACGGTGTATTCCTCGAAGCGTGGCAGCGATTACTCGAACACCTCGATCGTCGGAAGCTGGTGGTCTGGTCAGAAGCGTTTGGGGATGGCACTTTCTGCCCTGCAAAAAAAGGGGCACCGATGTCGGCAAGACAAAACGGGGAAAGGGAACCAAGCTTATGCTGCTGGTCGACGGAAACGGGCTCCCACTCGCTCTGGATCGTACCAGTGCCTCGCCGGCAGAGGTAAAGCTGATGGAGTCCCTGCAGGACCAGCACGTATTACCACGCGCCCCCAATCGCCTGATTTATGATCGTGCGGCCGACTGCGACCCCCTGCGCGCACAGTTGGCGAAACGGCAGATAGAGCTGATCTGTCCGCATCGCAAGAACCGTGTAAAACCAGCGACGCAAGATGGGCGTGAATTGCGGCGATATCGACGCCGCTGGAAAGTCGAACGCACCATCAGTTGATTGTTCAACTTTCGTCGCCTGGTAGTACGGTATGAAAGATACAGTCATTTGTTTTTAGGATTCGCACAACTCGCGTGCGTGTTCACCTTACTTAATAAGTTATGAAACCACTTCTAATAAGCTTCACTAACGACCAGAAAAATGAAATTACACGTTTTTCGACAAAGAAAAATTAAATCTATAATTTTGATTTTCCTCGGATGGCTTATAGTCAATATGATTGTTTTGGCATTTTTCGATTATCAGGAAAGAATATTCATCCTTTCCAAAGGAGTTGACCCCGACCTTGCTAAAAAATTCAAAGTTATTTCTCGGCAAGTTTCAGTACCCGGCTATTCAAAACAGTTTCCAGTGAAGTCGCGACTTCTTTGCCCGAGGGAAAGGAGACATGGGGGAAAATACCCATTGATCGTCTTTCTGCATGGTGCTGGAGAGAGAGGCTTCGATAATGTGGCGCAATTAAAATCACTACCTCAGCGGTTGGCAGCAGAAGACGAACAGGAAAAATATACTTGTTTTTTGCTGGCCCCTCAATGTCCTCCAAAAATGGATTGGTCCTCAGAAACTGTTCTAATTGATTCGACATCAACCGCAGGCCAAAAAACAATTCTACTGGATCTGGTGTATCAGTTGATCTTAGATATTTCAGCGAAGCACTCGATCGACACAAACAGGATTTACATTACTGGTTATTCAATGGGGGGATATGGCACTTGGAGTATGCTTGCTCGATATTCAGATCTCTTTGCTGCCGCATCACCTCTGTGTGGAGGAGGGGATCCGAAGTCCGTCGAAAAGTTTGCTCACATTCCATTGTGGGTTGTCCATGGAGACGCTGATCAGGTTATTCCCGTGACTGAGTCTAGAAAAATGGTAGAGGCTCTGAGAATGAATGGTGGAAGACCTGAGTATCAGGAACTACACAACGTGAAGCATGATTGTTGGTCAATCACGTATAATCAGACAGATAAAATGCTGGAATGGCTATTTAAGCAAAAAAACGAATTGAGAAAAGGTATCTTCGAAAAGAAGATTTCTAATCTAGAATTGCTGGCTTATGCAGATTACAGATGCATAACGAGCGTTTTTTATCAGATCCCTTATTTGTTAAAAAGATTCTTGTATGCTGTGCAGTTTCCTTGTGAAATTAGAATAAATGCCTGTTAACGTAATTGATTTTTTAGCTTGTTACTAATCTTCTATACGAAGCGTAAATATTAAATGGCGACTGAATGGTTCTACAAACAGTCTGATGAAGAATTGGGGCCCTACCTCTTCCGTGAGATGGTTCAGATGGTTCGTGAGGAGCATCTGCTGCCTGAGACAATGGTACGTCCCAGCTATATGGATGAATGGCAGCGTGCTGATTCTGTCGTCGGCCTGTTTTATATGTCGCGTAAAGATCCGGTAACGCTGCCAACCATTCCGTCTGTAAAAGAAGATGATAATGCAGAATATGCTGACGCAGATGATTTGGATTCGTTTCTAGCAGAACCTGAAGCGCCTGACCAGAATGACTCTGCTGTTCCGGAACAGGAGTTCGAACGTCCGGGCTGGCTGAGACGTCTGCTAGCATTGAGAAGCAGTAAGATTCCTCCGATTCTCCTCGATTCCCGGCGCGAAATTAATGTCAGTCACTATCCACCTGCGAGTAGTAAAACAGAGGCCTTCACCGACCTTGATTTGCCGGTGGATGTCGTCAATGACTCAGAGGATGTAGATGAAGCCGTTGATACTGGCGCTTTCTCTGAAGAGACCTGGTCAACAACGGTCAACGCAGCTGTCGAACGCATCGATGCACGTGCTCCCAAACAAGAACAGGCTCATCCTTCCCGCCAGTTACTTCCCGCGATCTGCTTCTCCTTTATAGAGCATCCCGCATTTCGAACTATTTTGATTGTCTGCGCCATCATCCTCTGCGGAAGTCTAGGAATCTATGGATTTGTGGACTGGATGGGGCAAGGACAACTATATTTTCCGCTCGTCGGGTCGACATCACCAGTTTTGTTTCTCGTTTATGCGGGTTGTTCATTTCTGGTGGTTCTCGTATTAGTTCCTATAATCGCCTACTTTACAGCGCCTTACTTGCGGCTCGGATACAGGCTGGGAGCGGCGTTGGTTACAGCGAATGTTACAGTGCTGTTTTTATCGAATTGGTCAGCGAAACAAAATATGATTTTCCCTTCACGCGAACCTGTTGAAGCAAAGCTGATCTTTCCGATCCTCGGTGAATGTTCCCGATTTACTTACTGGATGTGCTTTGTTGATTCTGTAATCTTTGTCGCCATTCTGACCTACATTGCCGCCTGGTGGCTGGAGGTACAAGCTGATGAGATATAAATTTCGATATACTGGGCAACGGAAAGCAGAATCCCCATTAGAAACAGGTCATCTGAGGGCTGGTTTTACGATTATCGAATTGCTGGTTGCGACCGCTGTCATTGGAATTTTAATTGCGCTGGCGCTTCCTGCAATACAGTCTGCTCGAAATTCAGCTCGCCAGTTACAATGCCTGAATAATATGCGAAATGTAGGCCTGGGGATTTTGCAGGAAACCGATAGTGCAAACCGCTTCCCAGCGTGTGGCTATTACGGTGATGGAACTCCTGCTACCTTTGGCCAGTATCGGAGTTGGGTTGTTGATGTACTTCCCTATCTGGATCAATCAAATATTTTCACAGCATGGGACTTTGATTTGTCCTGTAAAGACCCCGTCAATGTCCCGCTGGCCAATAGACATATTGCCGTGCTTACCTGTCCTGATGATTTCAGCGTGGTACCAGGTCAGGGAAATTTATCGTATGTATTAAATAGCGGGATTGGCTTCACTGCTGAAATCGCAGGCATACATGATTGCCCGGTAGGACCGCAGAGCGGTAAGCTGGACCTCAACGGCAATGGGATTACATGTAACTCCTCTACAAGTGGAGATGGGACCCCCTCAGACCGAGAGCTGTTTTTTCATATGGGGCTTTTTTATAACGAGACCTGGAAAGGGGAAACGCGGGCCGAACGTCATTATACCATCGCTGGTATTACTGACGGGACTTCAAATACGATGTTGATTTCGGAAAATATTCGCACTGGTTATGATCCTGCCAGCCCCGCATCAAACTGGGCGTCTCCAAGCCCGTTTTTGACAAGTTTCTACATCGGAAACCCCTGTCAGAATGGAAGCTGCTCAGCAGGGAACGTTGATTATAATCGTGCCAACTCAGGTACAAGCGCAATCAATGCAGGACTGAAGCAACCAGAGGGAGCGGCACCTTTTCCAAACTCTCTGCATGCCGGAGGAGTGAATGTCGGCTATTGCGATGGGCATTTTGAATTCCTCTCCGAAAATATAGATGGCAAAGTCTATGCATCTTTAGCAAGCCCTCAGGGACAATCTCTGTCTGGAACTTCTCTTGAACAATAGACCAGATGGTTACAATCCTACTCTGTTCCCCTCTTTTCTGGGCATCAGTTCTAACCACAAGAAATGACAATAGTTTGCAGGAAAATACTTGCATCTGAGCAGTCGTGATGGTCAAATGTCTTTAAGGTTTCTTATGTATAATACACTGTGTCCATATGAATATAGTAGCTGCTTTCAGAAATGAGATCAGTTTTTAAAGCTAGAAGTGACTGGTGATAACTCCTCAGGGGCGACTCAATCAAACCTTTCTCAGGGTAAGGAGTTTAAACCAGGGTATTTAGATTAATATCAAATTAAATGAAATTTGCTTCTTCCCCAGCCCCAGACTGCTTCCAGATCAACCAGTGCTCCACTGAGATTGATCAAGTTGCGTGGAAATGCTTCCTTCTTTTGATAGTGATGCTTGGTGCATGGGGGCGAGTTTACGGTCTGGGGGACCTTAGTTTATGGTTTGATGAATGTTTCTGCTGGAAGATGTCCACTTATCCTCTGTCTGAACAATGGAAACGGGCGGCTGGCGATAATCACCCTCCTTTATTTTATTTCTTTCTCAAGGCTTGGACGATGCTGGTGGGACACTCCCCCGCAGGTGTTCGTCTGCTAAGCGTGCTTTCCGGTATCGCAACTATATCAGGCACGTTTTTTCTAGTCCGCAAGATCGAAATAGACGTTCTGAAATGTTCTCCCAATGATGCTCGCGCCATTCAACCAGCCCTGTTTGCAACTTTGTTGGTTGCTCTAAGTCCGTTTCAGATTGAATGGTCACAGACAGTTCGTATGTATGCTTTGGGAGGCGCCTTCAGTGTCTGGTCGACATGGGCCTTACTCCAGGCGCTCAACTCTTCACGACCGCATGTGCGTGACTGGCTTCTCTATGGACTGCTGGCCGCTGGGTTGATTTATACGCACTATTTCGGTTTTTTCATTCTGGCCGCTCATGGAATCTACGGTGGCATACGTATTCTCAACACGTTACGGAGGGACTCTTGCGATCCTGCCGAGAAAAAACAGCTCCTGAAATATGCCCTTCTGGCATCTGTGGTCGTTGCCGTACTCTGGTTCCCCTGGCTGGATGAATTTCTTTTACAACGACAGAGAGGTCTTGAGCAAAAATGGGGACGTCCCCAAGGAATTGATCATTTTACCCGTTCCGTTTCGGAAATGTTCGGCTTGATGTGGAACCCCACAAGCGCCGAGTTGTTGCGATCACGAATTGTAACAATTTTATTTTCAGTGCTTGCCATAGTGACATTACTGCTTGGACGAAAATCGGAGCGATTGCTGGCACTGATTGTCTTTCTCTCATTCGGCCTTGCTCTGCTTTTAGGATCGGGGTCCAAAAGCCTGATAGCTTCCTGGTATTTTCTGTTTGCACATGTGTTTTTCCTTTGTGCCTTGACGATTCTGCTGTTTCGAATTCCCTCTCGTTGGCTGTCCCGCTGTGTACTGGGGGCGGTTCTAATTGGAGCTGGCTGGCAGTTCACTCAGCAGTTGATCTGGCGAGCGAGTCGCATCGAACTCCCCAGTTTTCAGGCAGCCGTCCATTACGTCGAAGCATTACGGGAGAGCGACGAACTCATATTCGTAAATGGACCGCGTGATTATGTCGCAGTCAGTCCTTATCTGCATGATTGTCAGCCCGTCTATGTAGTTGCCGACGAATGGGATTTTGTTTTTGGAACGGGTACTGCTGTAGTAGAGCGAGAGAAACACCTGACTCCCGGAGATGTATCTGTCCTGGACCAGTCGCGGGCCTGGGTTATTTTTGCCACAAATAAATCAATGAATCCTCCAGGCGTGATCATGCCTGAAGACTGGATTGACGTAACAGAAGAACGATTTAACGACTGGCGTTACGGACAAATTGTTGTCCGTCAATATGAACACCTGCCTGAATTCAGCCAGATGTCTGATAAAAAGACTGAACTTTGAATCAATACTCTTTCAGCGATAAATCGAGGTAAAATCGTGTGTAATAAATATTTCTATCCGGACCTCTCGCCTCTCCTACTGACATTCCAGAAGTGCGGCTTCCCGCAAACAGCCCGATTACTGATACTGATTATCACCCTGATGCTAAACGTCTGGCAGGGACATGCTGCAGATCCTCCCCCCCTTGAAGCGAAGAAACCAGTCGTCATCCCTTTAAAACCAGCACCCGCTGAACTTTTTAAGCAGTGGGACCGGAACGACGATGGAAAACTGAATCAGGAAGAGTATCTGTCTGGCCAACAACCAGAGAATCCGGCGCTGGCAAAACGAGATTTTAAGGTGAGTGATTTTGACAGTAACAACTCACTCTCGCTTGATGAATTCCAGACCATCTCTGGCATAGTGCCTGCTGCAGATCGAAAGCCGGTTCCCGATCCAGTAACGAATCTGGCAGCTGCGGCTAAAAAAAAATGGCAGTCGATTATGAAATCAGCAGATGTCGACTCCGATGGACTGTTGTCCGTTGAAGAATGGCCTTCAAAAGTGATGGAGCAAGAGGTGCCCCCTTTTGCTGCGATTCCACTACACGTCTGGGACCAGGATCAAAATGGTCTGGTGTCAGCAGCAGAGGCAGAGCACTTTCTGGATATTGCCTACGGAATCAAGCACCTCGATGGATCTCCGTTGCGATCGGATAACGGCTGGGTCTTGTATCGCTCGTATTTCAAACGAACCGACAAAAATGAAGATCTGCAGCTCTCAAAAAAAGAATATCTCCCGTCCATTCGCTGGACTGAAAAAAAAGTTCTGGCGCTGTTTCAGGAACTAGATTTGGATCAGAATGAGAATCTCTCTCTGAGTGAACTGAAGAATTCTCACACCTCTTATATTGATGAGTTCGCATACTTTTTGAGAAGCGATTTAGATCTGGATGGATTACTCAGCAAAAATGAATTGCTGAAAATCGGTGTTAATGGTGCGACAGAACAGCGACTGGCGCATACATTACCCGCCTTTGATGCAGATGGGGACGGAAAATATTCCCTCCAAGAATTTCGACTTTCACCAACAGGCTGCAGCTATGTAACCCTGCAAATTTATGGTCGTAGCGATAGGGATCATGATGCCCGGCTTTCCTGGCAGGAATTCTATACTGAGGCTTCTCCTCAATTAATCGGTTTGGCCTGGGAGCTATTTTCCCGTCTGGATAGAAACAAAAGCGGTTTTCTGGAAATTAACGAGTTTGATTTTCAAATTGACCCTGCGAAACTTTCCCCTGAAAAAGCATTTGCAGCCTGTGACAAAGATCAGGACCAGGAACTGAATCGGGAAGAATATCTGACATTGGTGGCAAATCAAAATCTCAAAACAGCAAATCGAAATTTTCAGGTCGTTGATTTTGATCAGAATAAAAAATTATCTTTCGCTGAGTTCCAGACCCTTCCAGGTCTGTTTTCACTAGAAACGCGTGGTGCGATTCCCGATCCGATCGCCGACCTGGCAAAACAGGCCCACCAGACT
>NZ_JAVJSQ010000036.1 GCF_040219335.1 Gimesia sp.
CATCGCATCTGCATCACGCAGCTTGCGGACAATCTGCTCGGGGTTGGGACGTTTTCTTCGCTTGATCATCAAAAGTTCTCCTCGTCAAAGGGACGCTAATGACCTCCATAACAATTGGATCGGTTTTTGAAAAGCAGACCAGTGGTAGACCCCACCTCTGAATCAGTTGTTTGAGCTTACGGTTCTCCTCTCCCAACGACTTCAATCTACGGACATCAGCGATGCCTCAACTGGTGTACCTCTTATGCTCGGAATAATGTCTGTTCGTTGCCCCCATCTTCCTGACGATCTCAGCCGATGCAGCTCGGAAGTCATGCTATCGCAAAGAAAAAGCAATCTGTTCTTCCGACTGAAGCAGTCTGATCTACCTACTTACAATACAAGATAGCAAAATATCACGCATTTTGCATGGATCAAGATATTTTTTTGGGGGGCCTACAACATGTAATCTAACAATATTGAGATATTTTCTTTATCTGTCACGTCCCGAATATAGTAAGATTGCTCTTTTAGATATCATGTGTAAATTAAGGTAATTAGTCTTCACAGAATAAGTTTGTCAGTAAATTACGGCGCTTTCAATCGCGAGTGCGGCAACTGAAATGAATACATCCGAAACGATTGCTTCTGGTAAATTAAACCGTGAGTATCTCTGGTTAGGAGTTGTTTTAGTCGTAGCAGGTTTCTTTCGATTTTCTTATCTTAATCAAGTGTCATACTGGTTTGATGAAAGCTTCACCCTGAAAATGGCGGAGTTCCCACTTCTGGATATGGTGGAAAGAAATATGCATGATGACGACAACCCGCCCTTGTACTATCTGACATTAAAACTCTGGGTATATCTATTTAGCAACTATCTTACCGCACCACGTATTTTAAGTGCGCTCTGCAGTATGACTACTGTTGCTGGAACATACTTTCTCGTCAAAGAAGCCTATCAGACATCATCAGATAGTAGGCCAAAACCAGATTCTCGTTACGCCGCACTTCTGGCCGCAGTACTTGTTTCGTTAAGTCCGCTTCAAATCAGTTGGGCGCAACAGGTTCGCATGTATGCGATGGCTCCGACGTTTGCCGTCTGGTCAAGCTACTTTTTATTTCGAGCCATGTTTCGAAAAAACAGTGGAAAAGGGAGTTGGATCCTGTTTACTCTCCTCTCCGTCTTGCAGGCGTACACTCACTATTTTGGTTTATTTATTGCGATCGCCCAATATGGTTTTGCCTTGGGGTATGTTGGATATCAACGCTTGAACCAGCGAGAGAAAAAAGTTTCACTGCAGACAGTATTGATCTCGGGAATTACGTTCTATTTTCTATTTCTCCCCTGGTTACTGGTCTTTCTAGAACACCGGGAAAGAGTAGATGTGAAAATGCCTACTGCAGATATCACATGGCCCTATATTGGGACCAGACTGGCAATGTCTTTTGATCTGCGATGGTTTTACAGTGTCACTCCTGTGACGGGAGTGTTGGTGGCCCAGTTCTTTTTGATTGTTTTTTTGATGTTAGCAATTCAGCGTCGGCCCGCTGATTATTTTGTGATACTGACGACGCTGCTACCGTTTCTTGCTGCTGCGATCGTATCCCTCTATATGAGGACTGTTTTTGTTCCCCGGTATCTAATTTCGGCACAGGTGTTTGCTCTGATTTCGATTGCTGTTGCAGTTAGTAATATTCCATGGAAGATATTTCGCAGGACTGGTATTCTACTGGTCCTGATAGCTATGGGTTGGCTGGCAAAAGAGCAATATTTAACTAGAACACTCAATGTCTCGCTACCAGGCATGCGTGGGGCTGTGACCTACTTGAACGATCAGCGCGAGCCAGAGGAAACCGTAATTGTTTGTAATCCCATGTTGTTTACATCCATTGTGTTCTATATTGATGATAGGGATCAACTTTTTACACAAGGAACTCCCCGTGGTTATCCTTATTATCAAGGAACAGCAGTGATGCGCGATGATGAGTATCTAAAGATTTCTGAATTGAAGAATCAATCTCATACGCGGGTCTGGACTTTCGATGCTGATAAGTGGTTTGGGCATACCTGGATGGTCAATTTACCACCTGGATGGCATGAGGTCAGTCGAAAACGCTTCCAGGAATTCAATGCCGATTTCATCATACGTTGCTATGAGCACCAGCCCCCCAATCAAGTGGCAACAGATGTTCTTTAAAGCATACTCTATAGCCTTATTTAAGGTACCACCTCACAAACCACGCGAAAGCCGATAAAGCGATTGGACTTCCAGGGGGCAAGGATGGGATAATTGATCCGACAGAGTTCTCCGACAAAGATCCAGTCACTCCCACGAACGACTTTCAAAAAGCCTGAAGCGGGTCCCTGTGGATTTTTCTTTGGGGAACGACTGTAATAACTGCGGTCAAACCAGTCAGAACACCATTCAAATACGTTTCCCCGCATGTCGTACAATTGGAATTCGTTGGGTGAATAACTACCAACCGGCTGAATCTCCAAAGGGGGTTCCAAGCCAGCGTTCTCACCAGTTTGCTGATGAGTTTTTCTGGCTGCGAGCCAGTCATAAGCCTCGGACTTCCCTGTACGACAGGCGTATTCCCATTCCGCTTCCGTTGGGAGGCGATATCTGCGACCCGAGGCTTGTTCTTCTGGAAGTTCACTGAGACGTTGGCAAAATTCCGATGCCTCATTCCAATTAACCTGCTCGACTGGAAAATGATCAACGCTGTTTCGCAATTGGTTAATTTCATGAAAGCTGGGGTTGTTGGCCATTACCGCTTCGTATTGTTGTTGTGTGACTTCATACTGGCCCATATTAATTGGCTCAGGGATTTGGACCAGGTGAACGGGACATTCTTCTGGAGGCACTGAGCCGTTTCCCACATCAGGTATTCCCATCTTATATTCACCTGCAGGAAGTACCACAAAGCTCATACCCAGGGAGTTCTTAAACGATTTACCTGGCGAAATTGTTTCTGGCAACTTTTCCACCTGATCGACTTTGGCGTCCGGAGGCGGCTCCAGATCACTTAAGCGGGATTCGAACTGATCGGAGAGTATCTCAGCCGGTGTTTCCCGGGAATGCATCACATGCCAGAGACCGCGGTCTACCTGATCATGCACGAAACGAACGGCTCCATCTAAAAACAATACATTTACTCCCTGTTCATGCATACTGCGAGCAGTAGCCTGATCATTTCGGTCCACATAATGTACGCAAGGCATGCGTGCTTCTTTCAGTGCTTCAGCTCCAATGACTGTATGCAGTCTGCCGCAGCCGAGAACATCATCCGATCGTGCCCATTGATTATTAGGGCCACCATCATCCCCAGAGATCCCATGTGCAGACGTGATACTTCCACCAATTTGCCCTAGAGACCATATACCTCTTGCATCCAGTGGATGAATACCTGCACGAACCTCTTCCAACGCAACAAGGGTTGATTGACCATTTTTGAAATCATCGTAAGAAAAAGAACGATTGATCCCTGCAATCCCTGATCCAGCATATTGAAATACTCGTCGGTCCGCGTCAGCAATGATTTGCACTCCCTCTCCAGCTGGCCTTGAGGAAGTGCCTATATCGGGACGGTGGCACTGGGTACCGAGATTGATCGCATAATTCCCCCGGGCGAATTCCACCTGCGGAGGCTCATCAGGAAATAGCTGAAATAGGTGGTAATTATCCAGACGGTTGTAACTATCAGAAGGACAACGCATTTCATCCAACATGGTAGTGCGTATCTGTGTGTTTTCATCTGCACCAATTGGTTGAGAAATATCATAAATATCGGCCAGACCGGGTTGTCCGATATGAGGCAGGAGTAAAATTGCCCAGTTCTGATAAGTGAGTAAATCGACACGGCGATTCTGATTGAGCATCATGGAACGATATCGCCCCGGATGCCAGTTCGCAGCTGGAGGGAGTGATTGAAAGTTATCATGGTACTGTCTCAGTGCCACACCCAGATCATGCAGACGATTTACGCATGCGGAATATCGTGCACTCTCCCGAGATGAGAGAATTGCAGGCAAAGCGAGAGCCAGAAATAATACAAGTAAAGCAGAGATGATAATTAACTCAATTCTGCCGAGGCCATTTCTAGCGGTGAGTCGATCATGATTCCATCGAGAACCAGCTGAATATTGGGATTCCATTTTCATTTTGATCCTTGGCTCGTCTTTCGGCGTAAAAAGAAAATAGCCACTCCCACCAGGAGGAAGACATTCAAAGTTCCCAATACCGGAAACAACCATTTTGAACCATCGTCCGCTGTTGTGCGTCCCACGGCTCTACGATGCCTTTCCGCAATCAATTCTGCCGCTTTGTGTGATTCAATGTACTCGTCCAAGTCCAGAGACTGATCCTGGTTCTGATCATCTTGAAAAAACTTGTCTTCGGCCCGGGCCAGTCGGATTTGATAACTGCGATAGGCTCTGACATCAGATTGTTCGGGAACCGAGTCGGTAAATACCTCTTCAAAAGTGAGTTTTCCATCTCCATTTAAATCAGCGACAGCAAAATATTTATCGGGAGGGATTTTTGCCGGGTTGTATCGAAATTCAATTTCATCTAACTCGAGCTGACCGTTATTGTTGCGATCATACCGCTTAAACAGTTCCCAAGATAAACCAATCAACTGAGGAGAGGATTCAGTATAGAATTCGTTCCAGGAAAGTTGCCCATCATGATCCTTGTCCTGTCTGCCGTAGACGCGGAGCGTCACATAGTTACAGCCCATGGGAGAGAGGCGGAATTCTTTGAGAGAGAAGTGACCATCCTGATTGCTGTCAAATGCGGCCATTCCCTGCGGAATCCGTTCGCGTGTTGAGTCATTTGAATTGACCTTTGCCAGTTCCTCGACACTCAATAAACCGTCAAAGTCCGTATCACTGCGTTGGAAGAATTTCAATTCGTCAATATTCGACAAGTGAGATTCGGAAAGCTCAATGTAATCCAGGGATCCGTCACGATTAACATCCAGTTCTTCAAAGAGCGATAAGACCTGTTCTTTCGGTCTGCGAATAGAGGGTATATATTCTTCACGGGAGAGTCGGTTGTCTCCGTTTTTGTCTGCATAAGTAATGTAAGAGCGATAGAGGGTACGGCCATCGGGAGTTCGTAGAGGAGCCCCGGTTACGTGTTTCAAACCATAAGCGATGTCAATTAAATCCTGCATTTCCTGTTCCGAGATCTGGCTATTCTGATTTCGATCCCAGTCGCGGAATTTCACTTCTGACAAAGGGGGAAGTTTCTGTGTCAATTCCTTTAAAGGCCATTCACTTTCGGATAATTGCCCGTCTGCATTCGCATCGGCTGCTTTAAATATTTTCATGCAGGTTTGCTGAGCAGCTGAAGCCAGTTCGACAACCGGGTCGGGAACTGGCCCTCGTTTTTCTGGCGGAAACAAATCAGGCAATGTCTGATATTCGGTAAAGGAAAGCTGACCGTTTTGGTCAAAGTCAACCAGATGAAAATCTCGTTGTGCTGCTTTTAGCCGGGCCTGGGGGATTGTGGAAAGATATTCTTCTTCAGAGAGAGTGCCATTCTGATCCTGATCACGGGCGGTGAAAGCGTTCTCGGGCGACATCTTCGATGAATCAATGCGAAATTCGAATTCATCGAGTTCCAGTTGTCCACTTTGATCGCGATCATAACGAGAGAAAAGTTCCCAAGCCAATCCAATCAGTTGAGGCGCAGGTTCCGCATAAAACTCTTCCCAGGACAGCCTGGCATCAAGGTTTGTATCAATTCGGTCATACACTCTCAGGGTCACGTACGAAATACCAACAGGTGCCAGACGATATTCACTCAGTGAGAGCTTGCCGTCTCCATCCTCGTCAAAAGCGGCCATACCCTGGGGAAGTCTCTTGGGCGTTGAGTCGTTGGAATTGAATTTGAGTAACTCTTCGGCGCTCAACAGACCGTCCAGATCGCTATCTCTGCTCAGAAAATAAGCGAATTCGTCGATGTTGGTATTACTGGTCCGTCTCATCTCAGGGTAAGTTAAAAAGCCATCTTTATCTGCATCCATTTGGGTAAACAATTCTTCCACTTTTTCCTTTGGCAGTCGAATTGAGGGAAGATATTCTTCTTTAGAGAGCCGGTGGTCCCCATTTTTATCAGTGCGTTGTATATAGAAACGATAAAGCACCTGACCATTAGGGTTTCTGAGTGATGATCCATCGACATGCTTCATGCCATAAGCCACATCGATGAGTTGCCGGGCTTCTTTTTCTGTAACCTGCCCGTTCCCATCCTGATCCCAGTTGGAAAACATGAGTTTCTCTAGCGGGGGAAGTTGTTTTTTCAATTCTTCTTGAGGCCACTCCTTTTCCGTCAATAGTCCGTCGGCATTTTGATCAGCCGCTTTCCAGATCTTCTGCCATCTCTGCTGAGCCGACGTGGCGAGATCAGCGATCGGATCCGGAACGGGAGCACGTTTCTCTGGGGGAAACAGGTTGGGTAATGTCTGATATTCCTTGAGTGATAGTTTCTGATCGCCATTATAATCGACGAAATGGAAGTTTCGTTTTGCCAGTTTGGGACTCAAATTATTGGCCAGAGCCAGATATTCATCCTGGTCCAGATGCTGATCCCCGTTTTTGTCACTAAATGCGAATGCATTTTCCGGTGCTAATTTAGAAGGGGTGATCTTGAACTCATATTCGTCCGGTTCCAGGAAGCCGCTCTGATTGCGATCGTAGGTTTTGAACTGTTCCCAAAGCAGTCCCATTAACTGCGGCGCGGGTTCGGTGTAGAATTCCTGCCAGGACAGCCGGGCGTCGTGATCCTGATCTTTTTGTCCAGAGAGACGCAGCGTGACATAAAAACAGCCCACCGGCGACAGGCGGAATTCTTTCAACGAGAACTTACCGTCGCCGTTTGTATCGAAGGCCGCCATACCCTGTTTGAGACGCTTCGGGTAGCGGTCATTCGAATTGACCTCTCCCATTTCCTCGGGACTTAATAGTCCGTCCAGATCTTTATCGGTTCGTAAAAAGAAGTTGAATTCGTCGATGTAGGAAGTCGTTGATTTCTTCAATTCCTGAATCGAAAGCGACTCATCCTTATCGATATCCAGTTCCAGAAACAGCGCCAGTACTTTCTCTTCGGGCCAGCGGATCGAAGGCAGATATTCCTCTTTGGAAAGCCTGTGGTCTTTGTTTTTGTCGACTCCAGTAAAATAGGAACGGTAAACCACCCAGCCATTTTCCGAACGTAAATCGGAACCATCTATATGTTTCATGCCGTAGGCGATGTCGAGTAACTGCCGGGCTTCCTGCTGAGAAACTTGCCCATCCTGGTTAGTGTCCCATCTACCGAATTCAAGTTCTGCCAGTGGAGGCCATAGCTTCCTCAATTCCTTTTCAGGCCATTCTGCGGGAGAAATCAGTCCGTCCGAATTCTGATCGGCGGCTTTTTGAATTTTCACCCACTCTTGATGTGCCTGTTTGGCGAGTTCTGCGATGGGATCGGGGACCGCGGCCCGTTCCTCTGGCGAAAAGATATCAGGCATACATTGATATTCAGCAAAGGAAAGCCGTCCGTTCACGTTAAAGTCGCATACCTGAAAATTACGCTTCCGT
>NZ_JAVJSQ010000037.1 GCF_040219335.1 Gimesia sp.
CTGGGCTACAGAGCCCCGGTACCGGAAGCGAAGCTGTTCTGCTCGCCTGCTTCCGCTCCGCTCCAACAGGCGAGCAGAACAGCCATTGACACAAAAGAACACTGAGTCTTGTGACTGGTGTCATTCGTGGGGGCACGTCAAATCCGTTGAGATTCGAGTACACTGACCGGTTCCCGGAGCCCCGCCTGGCGAGACAGTCGCTTGACGAGCGATCGTGTGTCTGGTGTTGTGACAGGCAGTCCTTCCAACCGTAAACGCCGCAACTGGCGGAGTTGATACAGAATCAGCATTCCCCCTGAGAAACATGCTGTCAGAAAGATAAGACAGCAGACCGAGCGGATGATCCAGCCGTGCGCGGAACCCGAAGGTGACTGTCTGCTTGACGACTCCTGGGTTTTTGCATCCACTGCTGCGAGTGCGGGGGCCGCGGTCGCGTTATCGCGGGAACCTCTCGCATATTTCCCCTGAGTTTCAGGCATCAAAGCTGAGTTCAATAAGTCATCCCTGTCCCGCTGATGATCGGTCTCAGCGGGTGAACTGGATGCTTCCGTTACAGAGGTGATCGACCATTGCCAGCCGAAGTGGGGTAAGTAGTCGAGTGTGACGATCAGGCTGGAAAGCAGGGGGCCGAGCAGGGCGACTTTCAGGAACGTGACGCGGGTTTCCGTTCTGATGCGCGGCCCGTACTTGAAGGCCAATAAAACCAGGAGACCCAGGAGGGTGGAATGAATCAGGTATGTGACCAGGAACGAGAACAGCCCGTTGGCAGCGGTCAGGAATTCTGTCATGAGCGATCCCCTTTCTTTTTGGGTTTCGTTTTCTCATGTTTGGAGACCAGTCGTTTAATGCGGTCGAGTTCATCGGGGTCGACCTGATCGCTTTCCAGCAGATGGCTGACCAGTGCAGAGGGACTGCCGCCAAAGATGCGATCGACGAGTTCATCGACGAGCGAAGTACCAATGCCATCCTCGGTGATTGCCGGCTGATAGTAGAACACGCGTCCCTGGGCCCGATGCCTGACCAGCCCTTTCTGTTCCATCCGCGAGAGCACTGTCGCCACGGTGGAATAGGCCAGCGGCCGTTCCAGATCCAGTGATTCCTGAACGTCCATGACCGTGGCTTCGCCACGATCCCACAACACACGCATAATGGCTAATTGCCGTCCACCGAGTTTCACGGAATGCTCCTCAATCAGGTCTACTACAAAATCTACAAGTGTAATACTACAAATTGTAGATGAGAGGTCAAGCAGAAAATCGCCGCGGAAAAGATTTTTTGTGAGGCTTGATTTTTGTCTGATTGAGGGACGGCTGTCTATTTTCTAGCAAGAAAAAGCTTGCCAGCGCGATCAATGTGCAGTATTATCTGCACATTGGAGGGGGAAGTCCGATGTCGCGTTTTACACCAGGCGAACTTGCTGTGATGCAGATCCTGTGGGAACAGGGTGAGCTGAAGCCGAGCGAGTTGCAGCAGCATTTTCCGGAGCCGATCAAAAATCCGGCGCTGCGTTCCTACCTTGCGATCCTCGTCGAGAAGGGGCACATCTCACGTCGCAAGGTCGGTAAGGCTTACTATTACAAGGCGATCACGCGTCGCAAGGCGGCGTTTCGTTCGACGATTCGTCAGATTGTCGATGCTTACTGCGAAGGTTCCGCCAGGAAACTCATTCTGGATCTGATTCGCGCAGAGAAGCTGAGCCAGGACGAGTTACTGGAACTCAAACGGCTGGCAGATGATCCCCAGCAAAAATGATTCGGGAGGCGAAGATGTCATCCACCTTGAACTGGTTGATGGGCAGCAGTGATGCTTTACCAAATAGTGCCCTGCTGATTCTGATTCGATTGACGTTGATTCTGATGGTGGCCTGGCTCTGTCACTGTGCCTGCAGCCGCTGGAATCCCCGGCTGCGAATTTTACTCTGGCGGATGACGGCGGCCAGTCTGATAATCGTGACGGTCTTGAGTCTGTTTCCTTACCGATTGCAGCTGGCACTGCTGCCTGCGGCCTCCCCTGTTATGGAAGTGGATGAGGTCGTCGAACCTCCTGATCTGAATGTAACGGCTGCTGACATAGAGCTGACTGTGCCTTTGAGTGGTCCCTTATCCCGGGAGGTTGAACTCTCTGACACAGGATTAATACCGCTGAATGAACGGCCGCCGATCGAGGACACCGCCGCCACGCAGGCATCTATTGTTGAGAATGCGGGGACGCAGGAGACGGCTCTCACAGCAGGTTGGTTTCCCACTGGTTTGTCGGGTTATGCCTGCGTTATCTGGGGCCTCGGCGTGGTGCTGCTTACATTGAGCTGGTTGGGCGGCGTGCTCAGACTCGTGGCACTCTATCGACGTGCGACACCAGTGCCTGCCGCAATTCAGGATCAGGCCGATACGATTGCTGCACAGCTCGGGTATCTGAAATCGATTGATGTCCGTTGCAGTGAGGAAGTGCAAACTCCCTTTATCGTAGGGGCATGGCGACCCGGGGTATTAATACCGGTGCAACAATGCGCTGCTGCAGAACGCCAGGAATTACAGGCGTCTTTGGCACATGAGATCGCCCACTGCCGGGGGAATGACCTGCGCTGGCATCATCTTTTCACGCTGTTACAGATTCTGCTCTGGTTCCATCCGCTGATGTGGAGAACCCGCGTCGTGCATGCGGACGCCTGCGATGAACTGTGCGATTTAAAAGCCGCCGGCTACCTGGGTGACGACAAATTGTATGGGCGTCTGCTGGCGGGGCTGGCGTTACGCGTGGCAGAGCGAAACAGGAGTGCCGCCCTGGCGATGGCCCGTCGATCACAGGTGCGTAAACGAATTGAAGCCGTGAGTCGTAACCGGGCCAGCAGGGGATTGAACCGCTGGCAGGCGGGCAGCATGCTGACGACGGCGGTCGCGATGGTGGTTCTCCTGGGAGTGGTGCGCATCAGTCGCGCTCAGGAACAGCCGACGGAGGCTAAAGAACAACCACAGGCAGTGCAGGTCCAGGAGAGTGAGCAGGCTCAGGGTGTCAAAGAGACGCTCTCCGGAACCGGCGAACCGGGGGCGAGGGTGAAGCTTTATCGTTATCCCGAAGGGTATGCCAAGCCTGTCTTCCAGGGGGAGACAACCATTGATGACCGTGGTCACTTTAAATTTAAAGATGTGCAGATGCCTGGTGAGGGGGGCCGCCTGACCATGGTTGCCACCAAGGCTGGTTATTCGTCGGCGATGTGGTCGATGTGGCCAGAGTACCAACGACCTAAGTTATCCTTGCGCATGAAATCAGACACCGCTGCCTTGAGCGGTACAATAACTGATGAAAACGGAAATCCGGTTGCTGATGCGGTGGTCACGCTGCAGCCAGATCAGTATCCAATACCGGACTTCCTGATGGCCAAAACCGACAGCCAGGGGCGGTATACCATTAAGGACCTGGCTGCCTCGAATTCAGATAAGTCGAACACAAAGTCCCCGTCGAGCAAAAAAGGGTACACGGTCACGCGATGCTTGTTCCGGGTGCATCACGCAGATTATCCGATCACGATCGCGTCGTATTCGCAGCTTCCGCAAACCGTTGACGTTACATTGCATCCCCCGGCGATTGTGGAAGGGCAGGTGGTTGATCTGGTGACGGGAGAACCGCTGGCCGATGTTGAGGTTCATGCGCAAGGGATCGCCCGATATGGTGGTTTCACAACCAGGACGGATGCCAACGGAAACTACAAACTCCGCATGACGACCGATTATTACAATATCTGGGCCGTCGCACCGGAGCGGATGCCCCTGGCGATCAAAGCCCTGAAAGTGATGGAGGGACAGCGGCAGGCGGGCAGAGATATCCCGATGGCCCGGGGTGGCTATGTGACCGGGAAAGTGATTGATCCGGCGACGGACCAACCCATTGATGGCGACAAGCTGAAGATGCAAGTGGCCCATCATGGGCCGGCGCGACCGATGACCGGGGCTGCAGTCACTAGCACCAGAGTACAGGCGGATGGAACCTATCGTCTGCACGTGGCTCCGGGACGAAACTACATTTACCTGATGAACGGGAGCTCTACCCCGGGTTATCTGAATGTCGGCGATGGTCAGACCGTGCACCGTGATATTGTCATCGGTGAGCTGGCGGAGAAGCCGCAGGTTCCTGACCCGGACCTGATGTTACGGAGTAAGTTAATGAGAGCCGCGTTAGTGGATGATCAAAGACAATCCCCACCTGTCGCTACCGAGGAGGATGAGGCAAAGTTGCCTTCCAATAAATCCGTTGAAAAACTACTGGCGGAACTCAAGGAGATGAATTCAGGGTCGGACCGGTTCAGCGATGAGTGGGCCAATCAACTGCGGAAGATCGCGGTCCTCGGACCTGACGTGGTGCCGGAACTGGTTGCTGAACTGGATCAGACATCGGATGATATGATGCTCCGTTGTCTCGGTTTTATCTTGCGTGCGATTGGTGACAAACGCGCGGTTCCCGGCCTGATCCGGGCAATTCCCAAAACGTTAATTCGCCCCGGTTCCGATATGGGTTTGCAGATTCGGGAAACCGATGTCGCACTGCTCAAGTTCATGCAACAGCACGACCTGAGTCAGCAACACAGAGGCAGTGAATATGGATTTGGGCGGCCTGTCCGCGAAATCTTTGGTGCCCTGGAGTCGCTGACCGGTCAGAATTTTGGTGATCAGGAACTGAATCACATCTTTCTAAATGAGTACGATTTCCCCAGTCAGAAACAGGCCAAGGCGGCGCTGTTCCACCAGGTTGCCACACGTTGGGCGCAGTGGTGGGAGAAGCACGCACAGGAATTCACTGATGCCCCCGCGTTTTATCAAGTGAACCTGCCCCCGTTGCCTGCTCCGGCAGCGCCTGATTCCATTCCGTCCTCCGCGCTGTTGAAGACGGAGAGTGGCACGAGCGGCTGGGTGCTGCAGTCGATTCGTAGCGCACCGGAGGGGCTCGTGTTTTATGATCTCGATACCGGACGGGCGACCGCATTGCCGAAACGCTGGCGTGATCAGAAACTGTCAGACGAGCTGTTGAAGGAAATCCGGGAATGGGCAGCCGGGCAGGGTTACGATATGCTGGGGGACGAAATCAAAGGAGAAGAGGGGCAGACTCAGTTTGTTCTGCGGCCCATCGGTCTCCGGACATGGGAGTTGCCCAAGTCGCGGTGGAAAGAAACCTTGGACCAGACTTCCATCGATGCACTGCGGGCGGAAGGACGCGTCAACCAACAGGATCTGCTGGTGAGCTTCGATCCGGAGACCAGCAAAGCCAGACCGCTGGATACCGTCACGTTCTTCTACATCACGCGTGAAGGAACGCCGGGGATTCTGTATGTGGGGATCGAAGTCCAGGACGACAGTCTGAAGCCGGGTGGTTTTATGACTGGCGATAATGAGTTGAACCCGGTTGCCTTCCGGAAAGGACGTCGGTTTGGACTGAATCGTCTGGTGACGGGAGCGAATTTATTCCGCGGGAGGTGAGACTGGTTCTTCCTCTTCTTGCTGGACGACGATTTTCGGGCGGAGCAGCAGGAAGGTTCGCGTCTGATCGGCGCTGGTCTGCTTGAAGACTTTCGCGTCGGCCGCATTGTCTGAAACGGGGACTCCTGTCTGGTTGGTCTTCTGCGCGACGAGTTCGATGAGGACGGCTTTGCCATCGGGGACGGTCGTGACGTAGGTCTGCAGATTCGAATCGGCTGACTGTTGATCGCTGACCCGCAGGTTGAGGCGGACTTCACGACGATCTGCGGAAATCACCGGCTGCAGATAGAAGGGACGCTGCAATGGGTGCGGCTTACCTCCCGCCTCATACTCGGTTACATGGGCGGTGTAGCCGTTCAACAAAGCAACTTCAGGCGGCTGGATCAGATTGGTCCGGCTGTGATTTTGTGCCGCTTCCAGAAGCGACTTGACCTCTTCGTCGTTGAGCAGGACTCCCCCCAGCGGACCTTTGTTTTGTTGAGTACGGGCAGTCAGACTGTTGGCATCCAGATCGAGGCCCAGACGTTCCCAGGCTTTGTCCGGCAGGTTTTCCAGGATGCGGGTTTCTATGGAAACGTGAAAATCCCGCTGCCGGCGGAGTTCTGTGAGTAGTGTTTCGATTTCCTGGTGCGCCTCTTTCGACTGCCGGATGACGAGGCACATCGTGGGATCAAACGCGCGAATCGAACCTGTGCCACCGATCCGCTCCCAATCGACAGGTTGCACCGAGGCTTCAATGACTTCGATCAGCGAGTTGAAGTCGACCGAGTTTCTGTTGACGACCGGAATTGGTTCATCAGCGGAAACCGGACCGGTCATGGGAATGGGGATCACTAAATCGGCGACGGGATAGGTGCGTGTGGTGCGCTCACCCTGGGCCCGCGTCTTGCTGGTAATGACGAGAACTTCATCTTTGACGGTATACGCGAGATCCAGTGGTAACAGCATCAGGTTGAGCACGCTCTTTAACTGGATGCCTTCGACTTCGATGGTGACGGGATTCTCAGGGATTATGCCGACTTCATTCAGACCCCGAGTATCGACGAAAACGTTGATGCCGAGATCCCGGGAGAGCGTAAGCAGCACGTCGGCCAGCGGTTTCTTTTCGGCCTTCAGTGTAACGGACTTTTTGAGTGCCTTCCGGATCGTTAATTCGGAGGGAGTGGCATTCGCTGGTGGATTCAAAGCCTGTGGTTGTGTCGCGAAGGATGCCTGTTTAATCGGCTTGTCCTGCGACTGTTCTGCAGGATCGTTGGCGAGGGCAAAGCCCTGGATTAACAGGAGTGTCAGCAGGGTCAGCGTTAATTGATATCGCATGGTTCGATTCCTTTCGCGAGAGCGCGGCCCCGGGTCGAGGCGATTGATTCCGTTCCTCATCAGCTCGATGAGGCGACAATTTCGGGGCCCGCAGGGGCACTGTCAGCCGGGGTGGGGCAGTGGCGTTTGCTGACAATTGTCTACTACCAGAGTCGCGGCACTCTAACTCGTAACCCCGAAATCTGTCAAGACGAACCAGTGGGGTGGCAGCGGGCCGAGGCGCATTCACACTGAAATGCAGACTCATCCTTGAAAAACGGCGAAGAATAAACGTAAATACACTATGTGGTTGCGGGTATTCTATCCGTCGCTTTTACGCCGATTTGATTCCAGACAAAAACGAGGTCGACCATGGATGAGAAGTATTTTTCCCGTAAGGCGTGCTGGCATACGATGGAGGGGCAACTGGTGGTACACGACAGCTTCAGTGAGCATGCGCCGCGGATGATCACGATGGAACCCTGGTATGCGGTGGTATTCATGTCTGCCGATGGCGAACATACGGTCGATGAATTTGTGATACAAATGGCTGCCCAGTACGAAGCGGGGGAACCGGCGGGGCTGCGGGAGCAGATTCACGAAATCATGGGCACCTTGATCGAGGAAGGAATTTTACGTCTGCATGAGGAACCAGAACCGTTGCCAACCTACTTTGCGGAGGAGTACTTCGAGCAGGATGCGGAAATCCGAAACCAACAGATGCAGGCGGATGGTCTGATAGAGTAAGCTCTTTTCCTGAAAATCAGTTCCTGCAGAGCTATCTCATGAATCATGCAATCTACTACAGTCTGTCATAACAGAAGCCGGAGGAAAGACGATGCCTGACCGGCGGAATCATCGGGGCGCTCATCCCCAGGATCGGTTGCTGTTTGCGCGCGATGCGGAGCCTGATCTGTGCCGGGCGACGTCTGATCTGAACTGGCTGTTGACCGGTGGGTATGCTTCGGTCTCTGCGCTCAAACTGGTGGGGGATCGCTATGCGTTGAACGCGCGGCAGCGGCTGGCGGTGGGCCGCTGTGCCTGTAGTGAGGAGGACGCGAACCGGCGGCAGATGTATCAGGTCGAGACGCCGGACCTTGCGGGAGCGGAACTGTGGATTGACGGGTATAACGTGTTGACGTCGCTGGAGGCGGCGCTATCGGGCGGGGTCATTCTACTGGCCCGCGATGGCTGCCTGCGGGACATGGCCAGTATGCACGGCAGCTATCGTAAGGTAGCTGAGACGATCCCTGCGATTCAGATCCTGGGCGAACTGCTGGCAGAGTGGCAGGTGGCCGGTTGTCGCTGGCTGCTGGATCAGCCGGTCTCCAACAGTGGTCGTCTGAAGACGATGCTGCGGGAACTCAGTGAGGAGCGGGGCTGGAACTGGGAGATCGACCTCGTGCCTGACCCCGACCCTGTGTTGAGTGCCGCCGACCAGATCGTGGCTTCCGCGGACAGCCAGATTCTCAACCAGGCCGGGCGGTGGTTCAACCTGGCGCGGACCGCTGTCGAAGAGCGGGTACCCGAAGCGTGGGTGGTCGATCTATCGGGTTGCTGATTTTTTCGTATCGGGTCGGGTGCGGATCTGTTAGACTGGTGTTCGTACTTCTACTGCTGAGTTTTGGACCTGACTCTGTCCCAGAGTCTCCAGCGAGAAAGAGACCATCATGGCCAACTGGTATGTGAAACGTGGTGACCAGACAGCAGGACCCTTAACCCGGGAACGGCTGATTGAACTGGCGGCGCAGGGCAAAGTGCAGGAGTCGGATCTGGTGAGAGAAGGGGAGGCGGGTGAATTCCGACCTGCGGGTCAGATACCGGGGCTCTTGCCGGCGGAGACAGTCAGCAGTGGGGGCTTCGACTTTGAACAGACGAGTTCCGCTTCCGCCAGCCCGAAGAAAAACAACACAACGCTGATTCTGGTCCTCGCGATTCTGGGAGGCGGGGGCATTCTCGTCGTCCTGGTGCTGGTGGCTCTGCTGCTACCTGCCGTTGAGCAGGCGCGCGAAGCTGCCCGGCGGTCGACTTCCAAAAACCATCTGAAGCAGATCGGCCTGGCGATGCATAACTACCATGACACGTTCGGAGTGTTTACCCCGGGGGGGACAACCAACGTGGAAGGCAAGCCGAACCACAGCTGGCAGACGTTCATTCTGCCCTTTATGGATCAGGCGGTGTTGTACAATCGGATTGACATGGATCAACCCTGGACGACGCCGGAAAATCGGAAGCATTTTACCCAGGTCATTCCAGACTATCTGCATCCATCCGTTGAGGAAACCGTTTCTCCAGACGGGTTGGCGCTGTCGCATTACATCGGAAACGAACTGTTGCTGGAGACCAACGGGAACACACGGTTTCGTGATATCACCGATGGCGCCTCGACTACGATCATGGCGATTGAATCGGGAGAGGGCTTCAAGCCGTGGGGCGATCCGACCAATATCGATCATCCTGCCAATGTGATGCGAGAGGGGAGGAAGACGTCGATGGTGGGCGGTAATCATGTGCTGCTCTCCGACGGGGCGGTGCGATTTGTTTCGGAGAATATTGATCCGGAAGTGTTAAAAGCGATGAGTACCCCCAACGGTGGTGAAGCCATCGGTGAATTTTGAGCGAACGTCAGACAACCAGCAAAAGAAGAATGGGGCAGGTCTCAACTTAATGAGACCTGCCTTTTTTTATTTCAACGCTGTTACGAATGCCTGTTTGATAATCGCTGGTTCTGGCCTCTCCTTTTTTCGGAATTGTGCATTTCCGCCGCCAAGTTTGCGCCGTGCTGTCGCTTGAGAGGTTGAGCACTGTTCGTCAACTGACGTCAGTATTCCCTCTTTTGTCTTTGTCTGACACATGGTTTTGCAGTTTGAATAATGAGGTATCTCTATGAATTCCAGTGATTTATGTCAGAGGTTGCGCGTTTCGGAATCGCAGTTTCGCAAAATCTGCCAGCACCTGAAGATTGCGGCCGCCGATGATAATCAGAGGACCTTTACGCCCCGGGAGATTCAACGGCTGCAGCATTTTGTAGAGACGCGGCGGTCTGCGGCCGGGAAAAAGAATGCGACAAAGATCCAAAGCGGAACATCGACCCGCGATTCAACAACGCCCCCCAAACCGAAGTCATCTGAGAAACCACGGGTTGTTGAGCAGACCGCGTCAACGAAACCTGCCCCCGCTGAAAAGCCGGTTGAGAGCACCGCGTTACCAGCCCGGACCAGCACTGAGCCAGAGTCGAAGACGCCTGAAGTGGTTGCCGGTCTGCCGGAATCCGAGACGGCTCCGGTTCTGCTGCGGGCGATCGCTTATGTGATCGATGCGTTGCTGACGCTGATCCTGGGGCCGCTGGTGTTGATTCCGATCCTGGGGCAGATTCTGATCGGCCTGATGCTGTGCTGCTACTGGCTGTTCCGCGATGCGGCAGGCGCCAGCCCCGGGAAACTGCTGCTGGGATTACAGGTGTCAAATAACAGTGCCGACCCTGCAAGGGTCGGACCGCGAATCTTGCGAAACATTCCGTTGTGTATCGGGCCGTTCCTGTTTTGTATTCCGATAATCGGATTCGTGATTGGCGTGCCGGTCGCCATTCTGGTGGTGCTGACCGAAGTGGGGATGTTGCTGGTTACAGGGAGACGGATCGGCGATTTGCTGGGTGATACTTCGATCAAAACCGTTCCCAAGGTCAGACTGGTCAGTGAATAGCAGGCAGCCCGTCGACTGTTGACTGCTGGCTATGCAGTCTGGTTAAGAAATCGTTGAGAATCAGTTTTATTCCGGGGTGCAGATGTGCATAATGAGAGAGACTCTTCCAATTCTGTCTACCGATCGAGATCTCTCAGGATACGGGCATGCGCAACTCGGAATACCAGCGACTTCTCAACGAATCGCTACAGGGCAACCAGGAGGCGATCGGACAATTACTGGATCGCCACCGGCCCTATTTGAAAATCATCACGCAACGGGCGCTGGACGGTCGGCTGCAGGCACGCGTGGATGATTCGGATATCGTGCAGCAGACCTGTCTGTCGGCGCTACGGAACTTTCAGCAGTTCGACGGGAAAGAAGAGGCGCAGTTTGTTGCCTGGTTGCAGAAAATCCATGAACGGAATATTCAGGATACGATACGTCGACACGCGGGCGCAGAGAAGCGGGCCGTTGGTAATGAAGTCGCGGGCTCGCGTCTGGAGGGGCTGTTTCACCTGGAAACCCTGAGTCCCTCACAAAGGGTGATGCAGGCCGAGGATGCGGTGCGGCTGGCTGAAGTGCTGGCGTCGATTCCCGCAGACCAGGGGGAAGCGGTGCGGTTAAGGCACATTGAAGGCTGGTCGCTGGCGGATCTGGAGCAACACTTCGGTCGTTCGGAAACGGCGGTGGCCTCCCTGATCAAACGCGGACTCGAAAATTTACGCAAACGACTCAACGGGGATGCCTGAGTCCGTGAGAGAGTCGGCCCTCTACCGTCGATAGAAGAGGTGTAAGCATAGAGTTTTCTTCGTGCTTTCTGCTAAACTGAAATCATGTCTGAAACCGGATGGATGAAATTGTTCTCTCGGCGGCTGCTGAAATGGATCGAGTTTGCGATGAACTGGCTCAAAGGTCGCGAACCGGTGCTGCTGGTCTTTTTTCTGATCCTGGCCGGCTCTACCTGGGCGTTCATTGAGCTCACCGACGAGGTGCTGGAACAGGAGACCCAGGCGTTCGACAAGTGGGTCATCCGTTCCATGCGACGGGCCGACGATCCGTCGATTCCCATCGGGGCACCCTGGGTACAGGAGATGGGCCGCGATCTGACTGCGCTGGGGGGCGTGGCGACGCTGGTTTTCTTTACGACGGTTGTGGCAGGCTATCTCTGGATCGAAGGAAAAAAACGGGTGATTCTGTTATTGCTGTTCGCTTCCCTCGGAGGGCTGCTGCTCAGTTCTGCGCTCAAGCATTTCATCAGCCGTCCCCGCCCGGATGTGGTGCCGCATCTTTCGTATGTTTATACCAGCAGCTTCCCCAGTGGCCACTCGATGCTTTCCGCGGTGATCTATCTCACGCTGGGGGCACTGCTGGCGTCGGTGATCCAGCAGACCCGGGTGAAGATTTATGTGCTCTGCGTGGCGCTGCTGCTGACGCTGTTGATCGGGCTCAGTCGGATTTACCTCGGCGTGCATTACCCGACCGATGTGATTGCCGGCTGGACCGCGGGGCTGGCGTGGGCGCTGTTCTGCTGGATTCTTGCCCGCTGGTTACAACAGCGGCACCGGATTGAAGCTGCCAGCCCGACCTCGGAATCTGCTGCTGCCGACTCCGAGGTCTGACTGTCAGTCGATCAGGCGACATCCGGAATGCCTGCGTGCATCAGTGGCCGGGGACCGGAGGTGGGCCAGTGAAAACGGCGCTGGTCTGCGGGGATGGGGACGTCGTTGATGCTGGCTTCGCGGCGGCGCATGAGTCCTGCTTCGTCAAACTCCCAGAGTTCATTTCCGTAGGCGCGAAACCATTGGCCGTCTGCATCGTGATACTCGTACTGAAAGCGAACGCCGATGCGGTTTTCCGAATAGCTCCACAGCGATTTGACGAGCCGGTAATCGAGTTCCCGCTCCCATTTGCCAGCGAGGAATTCCCGGATCTGATCGCGTCCCTGCAGAAACTGATCGCGGTTCCGCCACTCGGAATCCGGGGAGTAGGCCAGGGAGACCGTTTCAGGGTCGCGGCTGTTCCAGGCATCTTCCGCAGCACGAACTTTGGCGGTAGCGGTGGCGAAATTGAACGGGGGTTTGATGGCAGTCATGTGTGTCTCCTGTGTTGGGTTGAAGCTGTTATAAACAGACAGGTCTGTATAATATGTCCTAAAAAAGAGAACGAGGCGGACCTCATTCGATGGCGTGTGACTCTGGTACCAGTTAGTTCGTATTTATTACGATTATCAGCGAAGACACCTGACCGGGGCGAATACCCTGCGGCTGATTTGTCTTTGCAGTTGTCACATGTCTGAATAATATAAGTATACAGATCTGTCTATTTCTGTCAAGGGGGTGAATTCGGGTTTCCTGTGGAGATTATTTTCGTGGAGCCCTGCTCATTGGGATTATGATTCTGTTCTGCTGGTTTTCTGAGCTTAGAACGCGTCCCCAGAGCCTGAATCTGTCCCCCTCTTTGCTTACCGTAACAAATATGCATAGAATTATTTCACTTGATCGGGGTTGATGATGAATCATTCAGAGTCGAATTTATTCTCAAGTGGATGTGTTGTTGAAAGTATGATGCTAACTCTGTATCGCGTCCAACTGACCGATGGACGCATTCTGGAGGCAGTTTTAGCTCCCGAGTTTCGACGTGCCGTTTCAAGAATCAGAAAACCTCTTAAGATCAACCCCGGTCAGAAAGTTGAAGTGGAACTGAGTCCCGATTGGGAAGAGGATAACCGCTGCCGAATAATCAAACTCATTGATTAAGAATCAAGAGCCCGGTTGCAACTGGGCCTGCCTCCTTTTCAGCAGAAACCAATGATTAGAACTCAAGAAGACCTGCTTCAGGTTATTGACCAGTTTTCATTCCCTGAAGTCTTCCGAGAGATCATTTCAGGTTCAATCCCGGAAGGATTGTCAGGTATTTGCGATCCCCCACTGGAATTTTCATATCCCATTTTTTTCAGACATCCAGAAGCATTTCCTGAGCCAGGGCAGTTATTGATTTTGTGGGACACGAATCAGTCCTCCATAACGGGGTTCTTAATGGATGATCAAATCTTTATCAAATCATACTTAGAGGACGGACCTGAAGTTGATTCCGTGATTGCTGATAATTATCAACAGTTTGCCTGTCATATTATTCGGCAGTATTTCAATTCTTTTTCAAGTGTTGAAACCGCTGGGCTGCTAGCTCAACGATTTGAATTTAAATACTGGGAGGAAATGCTGCAGGTTTATACTGAAGCGGCGCATCACCCCGTCAGTGAATTGACAGAACAACTCGATCTATTTTCAGCCTCGCTCAAATAAAACAGAGAACGGTTCTGCACACCTTGGGCTACACCGGCTTTGAGAGAAGTGGTTATCAAGATGACCGAAGAACTCTAGCCGCTTGTCCCGGCGGATGTGGGGCTTATAATGCCGGGAACACTCCCATTGCAGGACGACCTGCATGTTTTTCCCGTCGGCGGGGACGACCCTGCCATAGCAGTGACAGGTGCGTTATGGCATGGGTGATTCTTTTGGTGGCGGCGGTGCTGGAGATCGGCTGGGCGGTCGGGATGAAATACACGGACGGTTTCACACGGTTGTGGCCCAGCGTGCTGACCATTGGCATGATGGCGGCGAGCATGTTCCTGCTGGCCCTGGCGGTCCGCACGATTCCGGTGGGCACCGGTTACGCGGTCTGGACGGGGATCGGCGCATTAGGGACGGCGGTGCTGAGTGCCTTCCTGTTTGGTGAACCGGTCACGATCTGGCGCGGGCTCTGTCTGGTGTTGATCGTGGGTGGCGTGCTGGGGTTGAAGCTTTCGGCTTCGTGAGTGGCGGGAGGTATCCTGCAAGCAGAGATTCTCTTTTTGACATCTCAGCAAACTTCATGGTATGATCATGTGATCGCTACTTTCCCAGTCAGGAGACAGTCATGTCAACCGGTTATCCCCCAGAGATTCTCAAGTTCATCGAAGAAGAAATGGCCAGCGGTCATTATGAAGATGAAAGCGCCCTGGTTACAGAAGCGCTGGAGGTCTTTCGGGAGTTGAAGCAGAGACACGCCGAGCTGAAGCAGCAGATTCAGCAGTCTCTGGAAGCCGAGAGAGCAGGCCGGGTGATGCCCCTTGATATCGATGCAATCGTTTCAGAGCTGGAATCGTGTAGTTAACGCTGATTGGCTTTCGGTTTTCAGTGTTGTATCGTTTCAGATGTTCGCAAGAGTGCTCTGGGACCTCCTGTTCGCTGCGCTCACCCCGAATTGCATTCGGGGTTACCCGGTTAATTTGGATTTGACTTCTGATATCACTCCGGGTTTAAGTACCTCCAAACGCCTGGCCGTCTTCGCGGAGGTTTTGCAGTGCGCGGTCGACGATGCGGCGGAACTACTGTTCCAGTTCGTCGATATTGCGTTTGTCATCAGGGAGCATCATCCAGCACAACATCAGTGCCTGACGGACGGACTGGTCTACCTGCGCCGGGCTGAAGAGATCGCGCATTTTGTCGAACGATTCCTCGTCGTCGGGGTTGAATGCCTGAAAGACCATGGGGGTTCTTCCTACTAAATAGTTGAGGTGTAAAGTGCCGGCGCTGCTGTCACAGTTTGCAACCTGTGTTTTACTGTTCAGAAATGGGAGGAGTCTCCTGATCCAATAACTCCAGGGCTTTAGAACAATTGGGATATAAATTGACCAGATCTTTGATCAGTTCTCGAATGCTTTCCGTTTTGTCGGCTTTCTCCAGAATGTATTCCGGGATGATTTCGAGATAGTCAAAGGCGGTTGACATTCTCCTGTCACCAGCCATACCTGCATTGTTTTCCATCGAGACAAAAAATACGTGAAGCGCATACATGGCATGCCGGTATTTATCTTCTCTGATCATGGCATCCCTCTCGATCTGACCCAACTTCAATAAAGGTGGTTCCTCTTCGTCAAATGCGTCCAATGCCCTGGTGCTCATGCAGTCTACCTGTACGGCATTGATGATGAGCTGCCGAATGGCCTCTGTTTCATCTTGATTACTCGCTAGAAGAAGGGGGAGGTCTTCAAAAGTCTTCAAGAAATCCGCGAGTTCCCTGTGATTCGTTTGAGTCGCTTCCGATTTCATTTGAACGATTATTGTATGCAGCGCATACATAAGTTGCGGGAGTTTCTTACTGTCGAACATCGGTCACAGCCTCAGACATCAGAATCCTTGAGATGGGGTACGGGTTCTAAAGGAAGTTGCCATCTGCTTACAGCGTGTCGGCATCACCAGGAGAGTGCGCTTTCCTACAGCTTAACGATTTTCAGCTACGGGGGTGAGTTTCTTTTTTGTAAAATGGGGGGATTGGTTTTCTTGGAAGACGCTGAGTTGATCTACCACGAAAGACACGAAAGAGGATGGCGGATGGAATCCGGTATTGCCGGAGGCGACAGGAGGTCGATGTGTGGTGGCTGGCTGGTGATGCGTTGTGACTGGTTCGGTTCGTTGTTCATGAAGAGTTGTTGCTGAGATTGGGGGCATGCGTTGTGTCCTCCTGCTCGCTGCGCTCGGCTTGAATTGCATTCGGGCTCACCCGATTCTGTTCGTGGAATATCATAGAACATGTTTCTTCATTCGGATGTTTTATACCAAACTCGTTTCAACCGGGGCTAATGCCCTGCGGCTAATTTCTTTTCTGCTTTGACGCTGGTTAGCAATGGGACGATTCTGATTTTTAAGTATGGATATCGGCGGCTGGTGGCTGGCTGCTTATTTTTATTGGGGGTGGTGATGTTGATGTTGGATTTTGTTGAACGGCGTGTGGGGGTCAAGGGGAATGCTTGCTTTGAGTTTGTTGCGAGTTCCTCTGAGATGGGGGCGAGTGGTCTCTCAAATGCTGTGAGAGTGCTCCGAAATGATTTGAAATTATACGGGACATGTGGAACCGGTTCATTTTGTTTCAGTGAAAACCGGGGGAAATCGACGGCGATTCAGGTGCTGCTGTGTTACTGGTGGGCGGTGTTCCAGTGCTCGGATCATCCGCCTCGCGCGCAAAGCACAATTGCGACAATTTATGATTCGGGAGGCACGGATCAAGGGCAATCTTTTCAGTGAAAACAGGTGATGGTCAGTCGTGCACAAAGCGCACCAGTGATGATGGACGCGGGACGCGACCTGTCTCATGATGGCGGACGGGGTCCGGGAAAATTATCTCAAAAAAATCCGGAGTGGGTTCCCGGCGGGACGGCCGATTTTCTTAAGTTTGTATATATATGACATAAGTATCTTGATTACAGGATGTTAGTAGAGATGAATGACAGACCAGGGGGCTCAGGAGAGATTAATCGGCCCCAACTCGTTTCTGGGTTTCAGATTAGAACAAGTGCAGAGACTCAATTGACGGTCCCCTGCAGGGCTCGCTATTGTGGAAGAAAACGCCTGGATGTTGAGACGCGGGCGACCACTGCTCCGCGTCTGGCGTACTCGCTCTACTACAAAGTTTCTGAAATATCGGAAACGATTTCCCGCCTCGTATCGTAGTAAAACGGTACCACTCCCCACGAAGCTAATCAAACTGAAAAGGAAGATGGAATGCGACTTTGTCTGGTAATTGCCGCTCTGATTCTGTGCAATCTGCATTCGACAGTAAGGGCCGACAAACCTTTTGAACTCAAGAAAAACGAACGCATCGTGGCGGTCGGAAACGCGCTGGCAGAACGGATGAATCTGTTCGGGCAGTTCGAGACCCTGATGCAGACCCGGTACCCCGAGAAGGAAATCATCTTCCGGAACTTCGGCTGGCCTGCAGATGAAGTGGGAATTCAGCAGCGTCCGAGTAACTACACCACGATCGATGATCCGCTGGAAGTCTTCGGACCGGAAACGTTTTTCTGTTTCTTCGGTTTCAACGAATCGTTCGCCGGGGATTCGAAAGAGAGCCTGGACGCCTTCAAGCAGAACTACCGGAACTACATCGCCGAACAGACAAAGCGTTTCACCAAAGATGGCAAACAGCCGCGGTTTGTGCTGATCAGCCCGATTGCCTTTGAATCGACGGGCGATCCGCTGCAGCCTTCCGGTGAAGAAGAGAACAAGAATCTGGCCGCTTATACGGCTGCCATCAAAGAACTGGCGGAAGAAGACGGTCACCGTTTCGTCGACCTGTTTACGGAAACGAAAGCCAAATTCGGTGCAAAGCCGGGTAACCAGTATACGGTTAACGGAGCGCATGCGAATGAGCAGGGTTACCGGGTCATTGGCCAGCTGCTGGACGGCAGCCTGTTCGTGTCAGAGCATCCGCTGGGGATGGGGACGTCGAAGTTCAACGAGATCCTCAAATGGGTGAATGACAAATCGTGGTTCCACGCACAGGACTACCGGATGCTGAATGGCTGGTATGTCTATGGGGGCCGCCGTACCTGGGACATGGAAACCTTCCCGGGCGAATATCAGAAGATTCGTAAGATGGTCGCCGTGCGTGACCGCTATATCTGGGAGATGGCTGCGGGGGGTGAAGTACCCGATCAGCCGGACGATTCGAAGACGGGTGAAGTATTCATTCCCGAAACGATGTTCGGCAGCCGCGATGAACGCTTCCGCGAAATGCGCGAGCCGAAAGAGCTGAAGTATCCGACGCCGGAAGAGTCGATCGAGATGATGACCGTTCCCGAAGGGTTCAAGGTCGAGCTGTTCGCGTCGGAGCGGGAGTATCCCGAACTGGCGAATCCGAACCAGATTGCCTTCGATAACAAGGGCCGTCTGTGGGTTTCCTGCATGGCAAACTATCCACAGTGGATGCCCGGTGCAGGGAGACCCAGCGACCGTCTGCTGATTTTTGAAGATACCAACGGCGACGGTAAAGCCGATAATTGTACTACGTTCTACGACAAACTGATCTGCCCGACCGGATTTGAATTCTGGAACGGCGGCGTACTGGTAGTTGATGAGCCGCGAATTCTGTTCCTGAAAGACACCGATGGCGACGACAAGGCCGATGTGGTCCAGCAGATTGTCGACGGGATTGCGACCGACGACACGCACCATACGGTGGGTGCCTGGGAATATTCAAACGGCGGACTGTTACACATGCTGGAAGGTGTTTCGCTGTCGACGACGCTGGAAACACCATATGGTGCCTTCCGCAATAAAGATACCGCCGGCTGCTATACGCTGGATCCCCGTACGTTGAAATTCCGTCACTTCCGCACACCCGGCTACGGAAACCCGTGGTGTCTGGTGTTCGATCAGTGGGGTAACGGGATGGTTGGTGATGGAACCAACGCCAAGCAGCACTGGACGAGTCCGCTCTCCGGTCTGGAAGTCAACACGCGGCGTACGCTGGAGCCCAACTTCGATAACCAGGGAATGCGTCCCGCGGTAGGGAACGAATTCCTGATTTCGCGCCATCTGCCTGAAGACGTGCAGGGCCAGTTCATCTATGCCTGCGTGATCAACATGCACGGCATGCCGCGATTCAATCTTCGTGATCAGAAAGATGGTTCGGGTTTCGAAGGGGAACGTGTGGAAGACCTGCTGTCTTCGACCGACATGATTTTCCGTCCCGTCGATCCGAAGATCGGTCCGGATGGCGCGGTTTGGTTTGGGGACTGGTGTAACGCGTTGATTGGTCACATGCAGTACTCACAGCGTGACCCGAACCGCGATCACAAGCATGGCCGCGTTTATCGTCTGGTCAATACAAAGAAACCACTGCTCAAGCCGGTGACACAGGCCGATAAGTCGATTGAAGAACTGCTGGAGCAGTTGAACGCCTACGAACTGCGGACCCGTTATCGTGCCCGTCGCGAATTGTGGGACCGTGATCGGGATCAGGTCCTGGCGGCTGTGAACAAGTGGGTTGAAGGTGTGGATGATCCGAAGCAGCTCTGCGAAGCGATGTGGCTGCAGGAGAGCTTCCGGGCCGTGGATACCAAGCTGGTCGATCGGATTCTGGCGAGCGATGTTTACCAGGCACGTGCTGCCGCGATTCATACGCTGGTCAATGAAAAGGATCGTCAGCCCCAGTTGAAAGAATACCTGGCGAAAGCAGTTAACGACCCGAACCCGCGGGTACGACTGGAAGCCGTCCGTGGTCTGAGCTTCTTCGGAACCGTGGATGCGACTCAACTGGCACTGCAGGCTGCCAATCATGAGATGGATTACTGGATCGATTACACGCTGGAGCACACGCTGCATGCGTTGAAGCCGGCCTGGGAAGTGGCAGAATCGAAGCCCGATTTCCTGGAAGGTTCATCCACGGCCGCGAAGAAATATCTCGACCGTTATAAGAAGATGACCGGACCGGGCGGAGCGGCTGTGAAACCGCTGGAGATTGCCGGTTCCGAGGAAGCTTCGGAAAGCAAACGTAAAGCAGCGATTCGTGATCTGGCCAAGATGAGTGGCGGTAATTACGAGCGGGGCGAAGGCGTGTTCAAGCAGGTCTGCTCTGCCTGTCATATGGTGGGTGACCTCGGCAAGAAGTTCGGTCCGGACCTGAGCGACATTGGTCAGCGGGTGAGCAAGATCGAAATGATGACTTCGATCCTGATGCCCAATGATAAAATTTCCAAAGGTTTCGAGACAGTCGCGATTGTGACGATCGAAGGTGAAGTGCATACCGGCTTCATCCTGGCCGAAGACGAGAAAATGATTTCACTCGGTCTGGCGAAGGGGAAGAAGATCGACATTCTCAAAGACGACATCGAACTGCGTAAGCCGATGAAGTCGAGTTCAATGCCCGAGGGATTGATCAAGACGATTGCCCCGATCGAGTTTCTGGACCTGGTGGCCTATCTTTCCCGGCAGCGGCAGATCGCCGCGGTAGAGGATCAGGAGGGCTGGATCAGTGCGAAGCAGAAAACGGTCAAGCTGCGGAAGAAGAATGGCTTCAAAGAGATCTCCCGCGATGCTGCTCTCAAGTTTGGCGGTAAGTTCGGGAACAAGACCTGGAACAAGGACGCGTATCTGTTTCTGACCGATGTTCCTGCGGAGCGGTTTGATTTCGCGTTCCATTCCGATCTGGATTCCGAGTCGCCTTACGTCACGATTCGGCTGAAGGACGATTCTGAAATCCGTTCGATCTGGTTGAAGAACCGGAAGGGACTGCAGGAGCGGGCCGCAGGTCTGACGGTCTGGATCTCTTCTGACGGGACGAATTTCGAGAAGGTCTGGACGGCTGAAAAAGTGCAGCCCGAGTGGACCATCGATCTGCCCGAAGGGACACGTGCGAAATTCGTCCGCGTGGGCCTGGAAGGGGAAGGGACGCTCCACCTGCATCAGGGCGCGATTTTCGGTCGATAAGGCTGAAAAGGCGATATCAAACACGCTTTTTCGGAGCGATGGTAAAGGAGTGATTTTCTAAGTGGTTGCAGTCAATATCTTAAGACTGAGATTCAAACAACTGGGGGATTACTCCTTTTCTCTCGCATTCTGTCTCTTGCTGGTAGCGGGGTGTGCCGAAAACTCCTCTTCCTCATCGAAACCTGAGGAAGTAGTGGATGAAAAAAGTGGCACTCCCGCGAAAATCAGAGATTTCTGTCCAAGGGATAAGTCATACGATTTTCTTGAATATCGTATCGCAGGCGTACCTGACGAAGAAGTAGTCTGGTCAGGCGAAGAGATGGTGGAAGCAGTTCGCGGACTTTATTCACTGAATCTGACGAACACTGAGAGGTTGCCGCGATATGAGAGCGAGATGTCTGGAGAGGTGTTTTCCCGACTGACGGCGAGCGAAAATCTCAAAATGTACCAAGACCAAAGTTTGTCTCTCGATCAACGTTTGTCTGATGCATTGAAGCATTTGAAATCTGTGAATGAGATCATGGAACTTTATGTGATTGCGTTTGAAGAGCAGGCCGTCGGTGACAATGAAATGATCGAATTGTTTGGGGCACAATTGCGGGTGATGACTACAACCCTCGATCTATTAATCGAGTTCCTTGCCACCATCGACAAGGATGATCCTACCTATGATGTTCGAGTGCAAGGTATGGTACGAGCCAAGGAAGGTGCTTACGGAATGGTGGAAACACTTCTGGAATTATTAGAGGATTCTCAGGACTATCGGCCTGATGTCCGCAAGCGCCTGTTAGGGTATATGCAGGACAGTCTACCACTTCTGATACCGTTACTGACACAGGAGCAACAGGCTCACTTGCAGGAGCTCATGCACGCTTGTCAGAAGGATCCCCAATTACAAGAATTGCAGCCTGAACTGGGGGATTTGCTGAAGGCTCTTGAGGAGCCGAACGAGGTGATTCCGTCTGAGAAACGTTGATGGTTCAGCTCAAAATGCCTGTCTGGGGGGTAAATCTCTGCAGCATGACCTTTGAGAATGTCGGGGAATGTGAACAAAATGCATCTCAACTTTAAATTTCCCCCACGCTTGCGCTGAATTTTACCTTTTCTTTTTCGGGTGACTGCCGTTAGTATGTGTGGTATATACTTGTATTGCATGGAGGCGAAAAACAGACACATCTGATGGTAAAGCAGGGAAAAAACGGATCTCACTGTTAAAAAGTGGAGAATGTTGTTCCTTCCGCATTACTTTTTGACTAAATTCAAGTCCCTATCGTATCTCATTTTAGCATTATTTCAGGCCAGATATTCGGGTCTTTCCTGTCGCAGGATCAGTCCCGGTTTTGAGGTGCAACAGCGTGAAATCTTTCTGGGCATATTTATTGATTCTGTTGAGCGTGTTATGCGTCTCGGCAGAGTTGCAGGCTCAACCCGTTGTCGAGGGCGATAACGGGAACGATTCTGCAGCGCGGACACCTGCGAATACAGGGCAGGTAGGAAAGTATCCCCCGATCCCGATCCGGTTCTTCAGGGGCAACGGGCCTGCGACCTCCTCTCAGGGTTTCTATTTTAACTTCTGGAAGATGCTGTTCGTCTGCCTGCTGTTTCTGTTGTGGGCGAAAACATCTTACTGGGTGGACGATGACAGCAGGGCGTTGAAGTGTAACACGGAATTCTGGAGTTCGCTGATTCTGGTAGCCGGTGCGCTCGGATTTCTCCTGGTGTTCTGCATGCCGAATTTCATTGTCGGTTTTCTGGTTCTGGCAGCCGCCTATGCGGCGCCGCTGGGGTTCTATATCAATGAGCGGAATGCCAAAGTGCCTGCTTCCAGCAAAGTGATGACGCCCGATCATATTCGCAAGCTGACTTTACGTTACCTGGCACGGATGGGAATCCGCGTGGGGGGCAAGAAGACCCAGGAAGCCGCGATGGGCCCCGATATCCGTTTCATCGGGAAATCAGCGACGGGGCGGGGTGACGATCCCAGCAGTTCGCGTCGGGTGGAGAATTCGCGTGGGTTCCTGGCAGCGAAAGAGCTGATTCACGATGCGATCATGCGTCGCGCCACCGACGTGCACCTGGAGCCGAAAGAGGATGAATACGGCGTCCGTCTGCGTATCGACGGGGTGATGTATCCCACCGAAGGCTTTGACCGTTCGATCGGCGAAGCGGTACTGAATATTTTCAAAGTGCTTGGTGCCATGGACATCACGGAGAAACGTCGTCCCCAGGATGGTAGTTTCCGTGCGATCATGCCAGACCGGGAGATCGATTTTCGTCTTGCCAGCCAGGGGACCCGTTACGGCGAAAAGATGAGTCTGCGTATTTTGGACCAGACGAACTCAATCGCTTCACTTTCGGAACTGGGGCTGCGGAAACAGATCGTCGACAAGATGAGCTCAATTGTCAAGCAGCCGCACGGCCTGTTCCTCTGCTGTGGTCCTACCGGTGCCGGTAAATCGACGACCCTGTATGCCGCTTTGCACGAAATTGACCCTTACCAGCGAAATATCATTACGATTGAAGATCCGGTGGAGTACCGGATTGAGAATGTTTCGCAGATTGAAATCAACCAGAAAGCCGGCCAGACCTTTGCCGAGTCGCTACGGAGTATTCTGCGTCAGGACCCGGACGTGGTCATGATCGGCGAAATTCGAGATGCCGAAACCGCGCGGATTGCCTGTCAGGCTGCGAATACCGGTCACATGGTGTTCTCCACGGTTCACGCCAACGATACCTTTACTGCTTTGTACCGTCTGATCGACTTGGAAGTCGAGCCGTTCATGCTGGCCAGTTCGCTGTCGGCACTGCTGGCTCAGCGTCTGGCGCGACGTCTGTGTCCGGACTGTAAAGAGGCATATCAGCCCAATCCGGAGTTCCTGAAAAAGGCGAATCTGCCACCGGACAAGGTGAAAAGTTTTTATCGTCAGCCGAAGAATCCGGAGATTGTCTGTCCAACCTGCGGTGGTCTGGGCTACTTCGGACGTATCAGCGTGGTGGAGCTGCTGGAATTCAATGAGCGGATGCGGGATATGATTCGCGACGACGTCGGCATGTCCCAGTTGAAAGCACAGGCCCGTAAGAACGGGATGCTGTATATGAAAGAAGAAGGCCTGCGGCTGGTGGTCAAAGGCATTACCTCGATTGATGAATTACTGCGTGTCGTGAAGTGATCTTCGACGAGCAGAGGTTGATCCCGGGTTGAGTACCCGTTGAAACGCGATTCAGTTCAGTTTGGATTTAAAACCATGATTGATATTCTATTGCTGGCGATTCTGGGAATCGTAACCTGGTGTGTTGCCAGCGAAGGCGCCTGGGGAGCGGGGTTCATTTTTGTCTCCGTGCTGTTGTCCGGGCTGCTGGCAATGAATTTCTTTGAACCGCTGGCCACGTTCATGTCCGGCAATGTGATTGGCTCTGGTGCCTGGCAGCAGCGGTGGGACAGTATTGCGCTGATCGGGTTGTTTGTCGGATTCATATTCCTGTTCCGCGAGGTAACCGTGCGGATTGCGCCCGCGTATATGCAGGTCCATCCCCTGGTGCACGAGATTGGTCGCTGGGGTTTCGCAGCACTCACCGGTTACATCACGATGGCATTTCTGTTGACGGCTTTGCATACCACGGCGTTGCCGCGAGAATTTATCGGTTTTACTCCAGAACGTCAGAACCTGTTTGGAGTGGTTGCCCCCGACCGCCAGTGGCTGGGTTTCACGCAGTACGTATCTGAGAAGTCGATGCGGAACGGTGCTTTGGGGCACATCTTCGATGGTCCCGAGTACTCGCTGCCGAATCATCAGAATCGGGTCTGGCCTTCATTTCCGATTCGCTACGCTTCACGCCGGGCCAGTGGGACGGGGGCTGTTGCTCCACCGCCGGTCTCCAAAGATAAAGCAGATCGCTCCTTCTAGCCGGAGGCTTCAGGGCTGAGCGTGATCTGAACGGTGCGGGGACTTAATCATCCAGCTTGTGGAAGAGGTCGACCAGCTGCGGGATGAAGCGTTCAAAAGCTCGAGCGCGGTGACTGAGGTGCTGCTTGACGATGGGGGCCAGCTCGCCGAACGTTTTGTGCAGCTCGATGATCTCGAAATAAGGATCATAGCCGAAGCCGTTCTCGCCGCGTGCTTCGTCCGTCATTCGTCCCCGACAACGGGCTTCGACCTGCAGGCAGATCTCCCCCTGGGGATTAGAGAGGGCCACGTTACAGATGTAGGCGGCAGTCCGTTCGGGCAGGGGAACGTCTTTGAGTTCCTCCAGCATTTTGGCGTTGTTTTTTTCGTCGGTCGCATTCTCACCACTATAGCGGGCCGAATAGATTCCGGGAGCTCCGTCTAACGCGTCGATCATCAGGCCGCTGTCTTCGCCGATGGTCCATTCAGAGATTGCCTGTGCCGTCTCATATGCTTTCTTCGCAGCGTTCTCTGCGAAGGACTGGCCGTCTTCAACGACCTCTTTTGCCTGGGGGAAGTCGGCGACACTCTGAACTTCGATGCCGTGTGGTTTAAGCAGCTCGGCGATTTCGCCTGCTTTTTTCTGGTTACGACTGGCGAGCACGATGCGGGGGTAGTGAGACATGGGTGAGCTGGATTTCGCTGCTGGAACGGAATAAGAAAACGTTGTCCGGCTGATTCTGCCTGCGGTTCCTGGGAACCTCTGCGCAAAAAAGAAGCCTTCCCGATGTCTGGCACTTTAGCAGGCCTGACGGACAGAGGGAAGGCAACAGGATGAATCGATTGTCCGTTGTTTCGTTAGCGGGACTTGGGGGTCTGCATCAGCATCGGTTTGGGATCGAAGACCCAGGAAGCCGACGGTGGTGCAGAGGGGGTGCTGCCGGGAATCACGAAGTATTCCGCGGTCATGGTCTCCACACCGGTTTCCGGGTGCGGCTTCATTTTAGAGCCGAAGAGTTTGGCGTATTCCTTGATCCGGGGATCATCAGCAGAGTCAAACGAACCGACGGTCACAATGGAACGATACTTTTCGTGTAAAACGTAGGCATCGATATTTCGGGGGGCACCCGCAGGGAAGCCATAGCTTTTCGCGTTACGTAACGCTTTGGCCAGTGACCAGGCATTTTCAGCAGCCCGGTCCAGGGCGTTGCTGACTTTCAGAGTATCGTTCGCATTTTGAAAGCGGGAAGTCGCGGTCTGGGTGACGGAGTTCCCGTAGAACGAAGCCACGACCAGCGAATATTTACCCTGATTCTTCAGCAGCGAATATTCGATACCTGAGTTCAGTTTGGCGATCAGTGGATCCTGTTTCCGCTGAGCAACTTCCTGTGGAGAGAGCAGCGGATTGATCGTGAGGAACGCACCGCTTAACGGTCCGGGCTGGCCGGGAGTCTTTTTATAAACGCCGTTTTCGGTGATGACTTTAGGATGGAAGTTCTTGATGTACTTCAGAGTTTTCTGAGCGACATCGTCTTCGCTGTCGGAATAGTTACCCGCGATCACGGAGATCATGGCCCGCTGGGCAGCGTAGCTGCGGCGTTCTTCCCGACCGAGACGATCCAGCGTATTGAAACGCTGAATAACGGCTTCCTGGCTGAAGGTATAAGCGGGAATTCCCCGTTTACGCAGTTCGAAGACCAGCTCGTCGGCTGCTTCCTGGGCAGACAAACCTTTGGAACGCCTGCTCTCAGGAATATCACGCAGGCTGGCGACCATGATCATCCAGGGCCCGTGCCGTTTGGTGAGCTTGTACTTCTTGCCTTTCTCAGCTTCAATCCGGGCGTGCGCTTCCGGCATGATGGCTGTCGAACAGACAATGGCGGTGAGTAAAATGATCAGGCTTTTGCAAAGCAGTTGCGTGGTCCGCATATCAGTATCCCTTCTGAAAGCGTCCGAACCGGTTGGAATTTTAAGGCTAGCGGGCAGAGATTCCACTGCATCCTGAGCGCGAATCGGTACCCGTGTTACAGACTTTGGTCGTGAAGATGTTGAGATGACTCAGACATGTGCGGGGGAGTCTAGCACTTCTGCAAAATTGAGTCCAGAGCTGATTTCTCTCGTCTTTCAGGGGGCTGGTTCTTGAGAGAATCGGCGGGATTTCACTCACAAAGTCAGAAAAAGATTCCCCTGCCTGCCCGAAGAAACATATAATCTAAGTGTAAACAAGATAATAAGATAAGGTAGAGGGTAAGGGGCACAGAGCCTCACTGTGGCGGCGTCTTAGCAGGAAAGCAGACATGCGTGTACTCGTGATTTCGGACATTCATTCCAACTGGGCGGCTTTGTCTTCGCTTAAGGAAGAATTCGATTATTGTCTCTGTATCGGCGATCTTGTGGACTATGGTACGGACCCGGTACCGTGCATCGAATGGGTGAAGCAGCACGCGACCGCCTGTGTGCGGGGGAACCACGATCACGCCGTCGCCCAACGAGTGGAAGCCAAGGGTTCGACCGGATTTCGAAAGCTGGCCTGTTTCACGCGTCCGCTGCACTGGGACCTGCTGGATCGGGTACGGATGAAATACCTGGCGCGGCTGCCAATCTCACAGCAGATCACAATTGAAGGGGTGACTTTCTACCTGGTACACGGAACCCCCCGCGATCCTCTGGATGAATATCTGGGTGAAAACGAAGCGGGCTGGACATCTCGGCTGCAGGGAATCAATGCGAACTTTGTCTGCGTGGGGCACACCCATCTTCCGTTCCATCTCGATCTGGGAGACAAGCAGGTGATTAACCCGGGCAGCGTGGGACAGCCTCGCGACGGGGATCCGCGTTGTTCCTATGCGATCATTGAGGACGGTAAGGTGACTCTCAAGCGGCAGGAATACGATATCGAGGCCGCGATTCGTCAGATGGAAGCAGCCGGCCTCTCCGGAGAATCACTGGAACTGGGCGCCAGCGTTCTCCGGAATGGACGAATGACTGCAGAAGCGAGTCAGAAAGAGTGACCGCTTAAGCCTGAGGCTCGGTCATGCTCATCGGGTCGAGGGCTTCTTTCAGAGTCTCTGCGGGCAGGATTTCCTGCTCGGTGCAGAGCTCGCGAATTGTCTTGCCTGACTTGAAAGCTTCTTTGGCAAGCGCAGATGCTTTCTCGTAGCCGATGTGTGGGTTCAGGCTGGTCACCATCGACAGGCTGTTTTCCACGGCCGCGTTGCAGGCCTCTTCGTTGGCTTCCATGTTATCCAGACAGAGCTTCACGAATTCATTGCAGGAATTCGCCAGCAGGTGCACGCTTTCCAGAGCCGTGAAGCCCATGACGGGCATCATGATATTCAACTGGAACTGGCCGCCGGCGGCTCCCGACATGGTAATGGTCTGGTCATTGCCGATCACGCGGGTGGTGGCCTGCATCATGCTTTCGCACATGACCGGGTTAACCTTGCCCGGCATGATCGAGCTGCCCGGCTGCAGGTCGGGGATCTTGACTTCATAGAATCCGCAGCGCGGACCCGAGCCGAGCCAGCGAATGTTGTTGGAAACGTTGAACAGGGTAGTGGCGATGGTTTTCAGTTCGGCGTGGCATTCAACCAGACCGTCGCGCTGGGCATTGCCTTCGAAATGGTCGACAGCTTCGACGAAGGCGATCCCCGTCAGCTTCGCCAGTTCTTCGCTGACCCGTTTGCCGAATTCGGGATGCGTGTTGATTCCGGAACCAACCGCCGTTCCACCGACGGGCAGTTCATAGACAGCTTCCGCGGCTCGTTTGGCTCGACCGATGCTCAGTTCCAGCTGACGGGCGAAGCCGCCAAATTCCTGGCCGAGTCGCAGAGGTGTGGCGTCTGCCAGGTGAGTCCGTCCGATCTTGATGATCTGGTCCCAGGCTTTCGCTTTTTCTTTCAGGCTGGCAGCCATCTTTTCCAGACCGGGGATCAGCTGTTCGTGAATGCTGGTCGCGACGGCGACGTGAATGGCGGTCGGGAAGGTGTCGTTGGTGCTCTGACCCATATTCACGTGATCGTTGGGATGCACGGATTTGTCTGCAGCGAAGCGGTCTTCCCCCAGAATTTCAATCGCCCGGTTGCTGATCACTTCGTTGACGTTCATGTTGCTCGAGGTTCCCGAACCGGTCTGGTAGACGTCGATCGGGAACTGATCGTCGTATTTGCCTTCGGAGACTTCGGTGGCAGCTGAGACCAGGGCCTTGATCTGTTCGTCGTTGAGGGGATTCTTGCCTGTGCCTGAGAGTTTTCCCAGATCGCGATTCGCATGCGCGGCGGCCAGCTTGACCTTGCCCATGGCGTGGATCAGGCTGGGAGGCAATGTGTTCCCGGAGATCTGAAAATTCTCAACGGCCCGCTGCGTCTGTGCGCCATAATACGCTTCTGCGGGAACCTGCACTTCGCCCATTGAATCACGTTCGGTTCGAAACCCCGACATGGTTTGTTTCCTGTCACTAAGAGAGTGTAAATATTGTCTTCACGTAAAAAAGCCGGTGATCTGTCAGCAGAACACCGGCCTCAATTTTAGCAAGTTGTACCGTTTTCTCAATTGCCCCGCCACCTGGGCGGGAATTTGCTTACGGCAGCGGCTGGGAGCTGCGGAGGTAGCTGAACAGGTCCTGGATTTCCTGATCCGAGAGCTTGTCGAGCAGCCCCTCGGGCATCAGCGATTTTTTCTGCGGCAGCATTTCGTCGATGTTGTCGCGTTCGACGGTGATGCTCTGGCCGTCCGCACTGCGAATGACGATCACATTGTTGTCCTGGTCCGCCAGGAAGCCGTTCACTACCCGTCCGTCATCGGTGACAACCAGATACGTTTCGAAACCTTCCCGGATTTCATTGGACGGATTGACAATGTTGACCAGCATGCGGCCCACGTCGTCCCGTTTGAAGGAAGTCAAATCGGGGCCGATCTCACCGCCATCGCCGAACAGTTTATGGCATTTACCACAGTGCTTCTGGAAGAGCTTTTCACCGGCGTAGCGATCGGGTTCTGCCTGGCTGGCGAGCAGCATCTTCTGGTGTGCTGCGATCTGTTGCTGCATCTGTTCGGTGGTCGCACCCGCGATTGAGCCGAAGTGCTTCTGAATCAGATTGCTGATGCCATCATCACTGAAGACAGTCATCTTGCGGGCGGTTTCGACGGGAACTGTGGTCTTGTTAATCTTGCCGGCATCGATGGCCTGCAGGAAATCCTTCGCCCATGCTTTACGAATCGTAAGCAGGGTCTGGGCGGCACTCCGCAGATCGTCTGACATGTTAGGATAGAGGGCAGTTACCGTTTTGCCGATGGCGTCATCCGGGTACTGCTGCAGGGCACTGATGGCAGCGATCTGCATCTGCAGGTCACTTGAGTTGGAAATGATATCCAGCAGTACGGGAACGCAGGCAGGAACTTTGACTTCACCAAAGATCTGAATCAGGTCGAGTCGCTTCTGGTTGTCTGCTTTGGAATCTGCGACGATCTTCAGCGCTTTCTGGATGGCCTCTTTGTCACCCTGTCGCAGACCCAGGGAGATCGACTGTCCGCCATACTTCGACATGGCGGCGACCAGTTCTTTGGGGAAGCTGGCCGTGGAGCGTCCCTTCATGGCGGTTTCGAAGCCGGACATCAGGATTTCGGCGTGTGATTTTTCAGGAGCCAGCTCGAGTAGTTTCGCACAGACCAGTAGATCGTTGCGCGAGCCGGTTGCAGCGAAGCGGCGCATGATCCGCTCCAGGATGTATTTCTCCACGAGTGGCGACTGCCAGACTTCCGGTTTGGCGAAGTAAGCCAGCAGGGCGTCCCGGTCTTCGTTGACCCGTTTTTCCAGCGACCACCAGAGGATCAGCGGGATATGTACGTCGTCCAGATCTTCCGAGCGAGTGAGCAGGTTAAAGGCGATCGGCAGTCCCGGATCGGCGGGAAGCCGTTTCGATGAACTGGCCAGCTGGCTGCGGACCTGAACGTGAGGCTCGGTCAGTGCCAGGGCGATCAACTGTTGTCCGATTTCGGGAGAGACCCGGTGGTCATCGCAGAGCAGGCGAATCGTCCAGGCCCGGACGAAGGGATCTGAGTGTTTAAGTGACTTCGCTGCGACCGCTTCATCAAAGCCACCACTGAGGTTCAACGCCCAGAGTGCTTCCAGGGCAGACTGACCGTCGGTTTCGAACAGCTTCTGTTTCAAGGCGGGGATCACCGAGGCATCCTTGCGGTCGCCGAACAGGCGCAATGCCTGTTGACGGAACCAGCGGTTGGGATGATCGAGCACCGCGATCAGTTCTTGAGATGACTTCTTGCCCAGGTCAAACGGTGCCAGCGGCTTCGCATCTTTCGCCGTCAGCCGATAGATGCGGCCATCCCCTTTTTCGACCTGCCCCGAGTAATGCTGTCCGTGGGCAATCTGATGTTCGTACATGTCGCAGAAATAGATCGCACCGTCCGGGCCGAGTTTAATGTCGACGGGGCGGAAGCGTTTGTCGGTGGTCGCGACCGGACGTTGCAGGTCTTCGGTCTGGTAGGATGAACCGTCAGCAGTGACTGCGCTTTCTACCACGCGGCCCTGCAGAGGTTCGATGCCAAACAGGTGCCCCCAGTACTTTTTGGGCAGTGTCTCGGCTTCGTAGATAATGAAGTTATGCGTGAAGCGGGGAACCTTGGCGTGCTTCATGGCCTGAAAGTAGCCGAAGGCGTAAGGGTTCGAGAGGGGGCCGTGTTTGCCGAACCCTTTCTGGTAGTAGCTTCCCTGGGTGTAGTGGAAGCCGCGTGTGTTACCGCCGTTATGGCCGGAGTAGAGACGTCCCTTATCGTCGATCTCCACACCGAACGCATTGCCGCCACCTTCCGCGAAGATCTCGTAAATTTTCTTTTCGGGATGATAACGCCAGATCAGCTGGCCGAGCGTCTGGATGGCTTCGCTGTCCTTCTGCCCCGGCTTTTTCACTTTACCGGAGACGGTACTCCCCTGAGAGGAATAGAGCCAGCCGTCCGGTCCCCAACGGAGACTGTTGACGACCGAGTGGGTATCTTCCAGACCGAAACCTTCGAGGTGTACAACGGGATCGCCGTCCGGTACATCGTCATTGTTTTTATCCGGATAGAACAGCAGGTAAGGCGGGTTCAAGACCCAGACGCCGCCCCGGCCTTTAACGAACGAAGAGGCGATGTTCAAATCGTCGAGGAACACGGAATGCTTGTCGTACTTGCCGTCACCGTTGGTATCTTCATGAATGGTGATCTGGTCGTCTCCCTTGTCGCCATGTGGGGGAGGCAGGGGGACTTTGTCGTAGACGGCGCGGTGATGTTTATCTTTACTGAGAATCCGCAGTCCTTCGGGATAAGGGTACTGCAGATAGTTGATGACCCACATCCGTCCCCGTTCATCAAAGTTGAGGAAAATCGGTTGTTTGACATTTGGCTCGGCCAGCACCTGTTCGAGTTTGAGATCGTCCGGAACGGTGAACTGTTTCAGTGAGTCGGCGGGACTGAAAAATTCGCCTCCCGTATTATTAGGCGGCGGTGTTGGAGGGGCCGCCTGGCTGACGACGTAGAGAGAACCGGAGGCGAGGATGGTGAGCAGTAAGAACAATTGCAGTTTCATTGTTCCCGTTCCTTTGATTACAAATTTCGCGGATCCTGATTCACAGGGAATGAACAGGGCAGGAGTTCAGGTGAGAAGATTCCGGGATTTTTAAAGGAAATTCAGAATCTGACTATCAGTCTGAGGGGAGAACAGGCCAAAATCAAGTAAACCATGGTGATTCCCCGGGGATTCTCTGATTCTCACAAGGGAACGCCGGTCGTCATACTTTCATTACGACGAATCTCCCTGTTTGTTGAATCACGGTCCGTTCTTTTTTGAAAAACATTCGCACCAGGAACCTGCTGCCATGCTGAAATCTGTGACGTCGATACTGCTGTTGTGCCTGCTCGTCTGTGACACGCTCCCGCTTTCTGGAGCAGAGCCGAAAGAAGCACACCCGGTCCCCCGGACTGTGGCTCCCGGTGCCGAGTTAGAGGAAGAGTATGCTGCGAAAGCCTTCTTTGAGGGCCCCGTCTGGGATCCCGTGGGGAAGAAGTGGTACTTCACTTCGTTTGTGGACAAAGACACCAAGATCCTCCGTCTGGACGGGGAAGGGCAGGCGCGCATCTGGCTGGATAATACCAAAGGCATCAACGGCACCTATCTCTCCAACGAGGGAAACATGCTGGGAGCACAGGCCTACGGTCAGCATGTGATGAGCTACGGCTTTGGTGAATCGGGGCCGAGTGAGACAACCGTGATTGCCGCGAACCCGAAATGGAATCAGCCCAATGATGTCTGTCAGACTCCGAATGGAAATATCTATTTTACCGACCCGGATTTCAAGAACCGGAAAACGAGCGCTGTCTACGTCAGAACAATCGATGGTGCTGTGAAGAAAATCATTACCGAGATGCCGGTGCCGAACGGAATTATCGCGTCGAATGACGGCAAGACTTTGTATGTCGGCGACAGTCATGAGAAATTGTGGCGGAGCTATCCCATTCTGGAAGACGGCACCGTTGGTGAGGGCAAGGTCTTTTTCAATCCGGAGACCGCACGCCAGGATTCGCCCGACGGGATGAGCATCGATGCTGAGGGGAATCTGTATCTGTCTGGGCGGGGCGGTGTCTGGGTGGCGAGCCCTGAGGGGAAATCGCTGGGACTGATTCCCGTGCCTGTCTTCTGTTCGAACGTCAGCTTCGGTGGCGTGGATGGCAAGACTTTGCTGCTGACCTGTTCCAATAAGGTTTACAGCCTGAAAATGAACGTCCCGGGTGGCCAGTACCGTTGAGCTTGAAACAACACAGGGTGCTGCCTGGTGAGACAGCACCCTGTAGTCTGGTCTGATTGATGATGCAGCCGGCGATTACAGAATCGCGGCGCCTTTGACGTCGATCCCTTTGAGGGTCATCTTCAGTTCTTCCACGTTCGGTGAAATTTCGAACGCGTCGGCACGACTGATGAACTCGCGGTCGATGAAGCCTTTGAGGCTGTCGTTGAACTGCTGCATCCCTTCGTCTTTACCGATCCGGATGGCGGCGGCCAGCTTTTCGTCCTGCTCTTCCAGTACCAGCTTACGCACGGTCGGGTTGAAGGTCATGATTTCCACAATCGGCACACGACCCGGTTTATCGACGATGGTTTTCAACAGTTTCTGGGCCACGATGGCACGCATGTTGAAGGCCAGCGAGCCGCGGAGTGCTTTGTGCATGTCCTGCGGGAAGAGGTCGAGAATACGACCGATGCAGGAAGGAGCGTTGGAGGCGTGAATTGTTCCAAACACAAGGTGCCCCGTTTCGGCAGCATGGATCGCTGTCGAGAATGTTTCCATGTCACGCATTTCCCCCACCAGCATGATGTCGGGGTCCTGACGCACGGCGTGTTTCATCGCGATTTCGAAGTCTTTCACATCGATCCCGACTTCACGCTGGTTGATCAGACACTTATTCTGGGTATACACGAATTCGATCGGGTCTTCGATCGTCAGAATGTGTTTGCGGTAATGGTCGTTGACCCAGTTCAACATGGAGGCAATCGTCGTACTTTTACCACTACCCGTCACCCCGGCCAGCAGAACCATGCCCTGGTCGAACTTACACAGCGACTCCATCACGGGGGGCAGGAACAGCCCTTCAAAGTTGGGAATCGAGCGTTCAATTTTACGGGAGACCATGCCGGGAAAGCCAAGCTGAATAAACAGGTTCACACGGAAACGCCAGGCTTCGCCTTCATGCTCGACGACGTAGGAAAAGTCGGCTCCCCCTTCGTCGTGGAAGATTTTCTTATTGCGTTCATCCATCATTGGATCAAACAACGCCATCATTTGATCACGGTCGATCGGATCCATCTGCAGTTCGCGGAGAGTCCCCTTCACACGCAGGATGGGCGCTTTACCAACCTGCATGTGTAAGTCAGAACCGCCGTGCTTGATCAGCTGGCGGAAGACTTTATCAACTTCATTTTCAGCACGCCCGGTAATCGGGGAGATCTCTTTTGCTTTCGCAGGAACGGTTGTCGCCATTAACAAACTCCACTAATCTCATATTCGATTTCACTGCAAGAGCCTGCAGCATTGTTGACAGGAATGACTGTTCTGACATGTGGTCACGATTTCAGGCCAACGGGCCAAAAACAGTGGCTGGAGCAGAAGCCGCTATTACTATTTTGAAGACTCTCAAGGAACATGCAAGCTCCTTTTATCGTGATACCGGTAAATTTGTCACTCTGATCAGGCCAACGGTTGATCTGGAACGGCTGTCGGTTACGACCGCGTGAGTGAAACTTCGCTTTTGAAACGGATCGGAATTCCCCGTTCAGCCAGGTAGTGTTTGGTTTCGTCAACAGGATGGGTGCCATAATGGAAAATACTGGCGGCCAGCGCTGCACTGGCTTTCCCTTCGGTTAAGATTTGATATAAGTGTTCAGGGCAGCCAGCTCCACCACTGGCGACGACCGGGATGGAAACCGCTTCCGCAACGGCCTTGGTCATCGGTAAATCGTAGCCGTCTTTCGTGCCATCTGCGTCCATCGATGTGAGGACGATTTCTCCCGCACCCAGTTCTTCAACTTTTTTTGCCCACTCGATCGCTTCCAGTCCGGTGGGAACACGTCCGCCGTTAACGTGTACTTCCCAGAATTCCTTTCCGTCTTTCTGTACACGCTTGGGATCGATATTCACTACGATACACTGGCTGCCGAATCGCAGGGCCGCCTCGCGGATCAGGTCCGGATTTTTCACAGCCGAAGAATTGATGGAAACCTTATCACAGCCCGCATTCAGCAGGGCGCGAATGTCTTCCAGCGTGCGGATCCCCCCGCCTACGGTGAGTGGCATGAAGATAACTTCGGACGTGCGACGCACGATATCCAGGATGATCTCACGTTCTTCGTGGCTGGCGGTAATATCCAGGAAGACCAGTTCGTCGGCTCCCTGTTCTTCGTAGCGGGCAGCGACCTCGACCGGATCGCCGGCGTCCTGCAGATTAACGAAGTTGACCCCTTTGACGACCCGTCCCGCATGCACATCGAGACACGGAATAATGCGTTTAGCCAGCATGAAATTACCTGGAATGATTCAGACAGTTGAGGTGGGAACTGACAGGTTTTGTTCCCTTTGCAATGTAGATTAAACGACTGTGCCCCGTTTCGGTAGCCTGCAGAAGCGAATAAGCCACTGACTCATCAGTATCAGTTCTCTCTGAAACTGTCATCTCAATGTTACTGGTGGTGCTGATTCTCTGACTTTTTCCCACTCGTCCGCTTTCGGGTAATCGCTGTTTCACGCCACGATGGCAGCAGGTTTTCTAAACATACTATACAAACGACGGTTGTCTGAATTTGTATAGATAAGAGATTGACAGGCTGAGTTCACGGTCTCTAAACTAAACCTTATTAATCATTTGTATATTAATGTACTTATGGTTGATTTCGTTCGCCGCTGCGGCAGTATGCCCCCGCGACTTCCTTTCATGAGATCTTTCGATCCGAAGCCGAGGCCTGGTGAATTCAATCAGGTCTCAGTTGTTCGACCGTCCTTTCATTTTCTTTATCTAAAAAAAGGAGCAAAGACATGAGACGTCATCAATGGCAGAGACGAGGTTTTACCCTGATTGAGTTGCTGGTGGTGATTGCCATCATCGCGATCCTGATTGCCCTGTTGCTACCGGCAGTCCAGCAGGCGCGCGAGGCGGCACGCAGAAGCACCTGTAAAAACAATCTGAAACAGATGGGCCTGGCACTCCATAATTATCATGAAGCCTTTGGTTGTTTTCCTCCGGGACAGATTCGCGGCTGGAATGGTACTGTCGAACTGGGAAGTGGTGCTTCCTGGGGGGCCTTGATACTTCCCTACATGGATCAGGCACCGCTGTATAACAAACTCAATTTTAACATCGGAATCTATGAAGGAACCAACAAAACCGCGATCAACGCTGTTTCTGGTTTAAGTATTGTGCTGTGTCCCAGTGATACCGACCGGGCTCCGACACGCAGCATTCATTCTTCGAGTACGCCCAACTATATGAGCTCAATCCCGAGCACCAGTTATTTCGGCAGCATCGGGGGGTTCCAGAACGGAGACAGTACAGACCCCCGGCTTTCCGGAGGGTTTTTCACCTATGATCGGGCGCGGCCCACCAAGATTGCCTCCATCAGTGATGGGACCTCGAACACGATTGCTGTGGGTGAAAAGTCTTACCAGGTCTGGACTGGTGGCTCGTGGCTGGGCGTGCAGCACAACACCTACCAGACTTCCAGTCCGGGGAATGATACTGCCTGCTGTCAGGACTGGTACCTGGGAGCGGGGATCTATCCGATGACCAACCAGCTCACTCCTGGTCTGGGTAGCACGAACTGGCGGTATGGCAGTGTGCATACGGGCGGCGCACATTTCCTGATGGCTGATGGAGCCGTACGGTTCATTTCCGAAAACATTCAGCACATCGTTTCCACCCGCAGCGCTTCTACCTGTTCCACGAATAACTGTGGCTGTGAATGGAGCAATGACGCCAATGCTTGCGCGCCAGGTGCTCCGGGGGGCTGGAATGACAAAGCTTATCTCGGTAATCACTTTGGCATCTATCAGCGGCTGCATCATAGAAATGATGGATTGACCCTCGGCGATTTTTAATCAGGAACTGACTAACACGAGGAGTACCTGTTTCGAAAGGAGAAACCATGCATCTGAAAAAAATCAAACGCAGCTGGAATCTGATTCCCCTGAGTCTGTTCTGTCTCTGTCTGTCGCTTTCAGCGTGTGCTGACAAAACGACTGCAGAATACACCCAGCCTGATCCCGGACTGAATGCTGAAGAGTCCAGCGTCCAGATGGATCAGGGGGGCAAATAGCAGAATTCGATCTGCGGAGCGTTTCCGTTTTGCAGCAGATTCCGGAATGGCTCCTACAGTTATTATGATGATTTGTCGGGGAGAGTGAGATGATCATTTCACTCTCCCCGCTGCTTTACCATCACAGACTTTCTGGCCTCCATGCTGGTGATGTCATTCGCCATACACCCTCTCTCGATCTATCGTCTTTGTTCTCTCAGCGCAGACAAACTTTTCCGACTGCAGCGATCAGGGGTTTTGTCATGATCGACCGCGCAGTGATCAGCGTTAATTAGTATTCCATTCTAATTAGCAAGATATTACGTCGATCGGGATTGACTCACTTTCCATTCAGGGTAACCTGAAAGTAATTCGAATCTCAGATGACTGGTGAATAGTTGATTCGAAGACCATCCATAACCCACCTTCGGGGCGCTCCTGAACTATCGTTTCTACATAATACAGGACCGATGCCCTGACTACTAGTTCCTCCGCTACACATTGCATTCTCTATTCCTGCGCTGAAAGAAAATGCCTGCACGGAACGACCCAGAAACGAGTCACCCTATGCTGCATGACGCTCCAGGCAAAATCTTGATCATTGTCTGGCTGCGACTTCATACCATTTCTTGATAGATCCGAGACTGGAGACCGACATGAAACAACGCACAACCTTGCGCGGTTTTACTCTGATTGAACTTCTGGTGGTGATTGCCATCATCGCGATTCTGATTGCCTTGTTACTCCCCGCTGTTCAACAGGCCCGGGAAGCAGCCCGTCGCTCTACCTGTAAAAATAATCTGAAGCAGATCGGACTGGCTCTGCATAACTATCACGACACACACCAGCTCTTCCCGTATGCAACCGCGAACCCCGGTAACTGTATCCCAGCAGACCCGAATGCCACGATCACCAATCATACCGGCTGGCTCTACCTGCTCCCTTTCATGGATCAGGCAAACCTCTACAACCAGTTCAATTTCAGTGCTGCAACCGGGCAGCATAACAAAACCTCGAATACACTGGCCGGCGGTAGCTCGATCACTACCGGGAATGCCCAGCTGGGAACGAACATCATTCCGATTCTGCTTTGTCCCTCAGATGATGGCGGCTCGACCTATCCGGGGGCTGATACGAATTATGGCACCGGCGTAGCTAACTCGGCCCGCACCAGTTACGGGTTCAGTGTGACCACTGGTGAGTACTGGGGGGGGAACTGTACCTACTGGGTGAATGAAAGCAAAACCAACCGCACCATGTTTGGTGCGAATTCCAAGTGCAAAATCCGCGATATCAAAGATGGAACCAGCAACACCGTCGCGGTTGCCGAGACAACCCTGGATGTCGATGACGGCGAGTGTCAGATCTGGGCTGCCTCTTCACATGTGGGGATGGGGGTCATGCTGAAAGCCAGCCGGGGCATCAATGAATTTCGCTGCTGCACCTGGCGAACTCCCCCTAATGCTCAGTTTCAACCAGGACGCCTGGGAGAATGGGGAGAGCCGGGCAGTACCCATACCGGCGGAATGCACGTTCTGCTGGCGGATGGTGCAGTCCGGTTTATCAGCGAAAATATCGACACCAACACGCGCCTCAATCTGGCCAATATCTCCGATGGCAATCCCCTGGGAGAATTTTAAGAGTGATTAAAGCTGATTTCGACGGGCCGGTTGATTCCAATCCGGCCCGTCGTGATGCATAGGCCAAGTTACATGTGTTCTCATTTCTGACGCGGGTTACACAAATCTGGTTGACAGGGTGTTCTCCCGCACTTAATAATTACTAAATCTAAATATCAAAAGGTATTTCCCTTTCGGGTAATTAATTGAGATTTTAAATTTCCTTTATTTTTGATCGCTACATCAACACCTGACGAGTGTTTATTTAATTGCCTTCTTCAATTCGACTCCGAATTGTAGTCATCACATTTAGTCGTTTTTTTTCGTTCCTTTCTCTTATTTAACTGGAGACACCCTATGCGACAGCAATTATTCAAGCGGGGCTTCACCTTGATCGAACTGTTGGTGGTGATTGCCATCATCGCGATCCTGATTGCTCTGCTCTTGCCGGCGGTACAGCAGGCGCGTGAAGCAGCCCGCAGGTCAACCTGCAAAAACAACCTGAAGCAGATCGGTCTGGCACTGCACAACTACCATGACACCCATCGCGTGTTCCCCTATGCCACTGCTAATCCTGGTACCTGTACGACCGCAGGTGGAGCCACAATCACTAATCATGCCGGCTGGCTTTATCTGCTGCCTTTCATGGATCAGGCAAACCTGTATAACCAGTACAATTTCAGTGCCGCCACAGGATCGCGAAACGATGTCGGCGGGACGCTGGCAGGTGGAGGTGCGATCGCCAGCGGGAATGCGGTTCTTGGTACGAATGTCATTCCTATTCTGATCTGCCCTTCTGATGACGGCGGGGCTCAGTATGCTCCCGCCAGTACGGCCTACGGAACCGGAGTTGCCAATTCCGCACGCACCAGCTATGGCTTTAGTGTGACGAATGCCCACGACACGGGGGCCTGTAATCTCTGGACTCTGGAAGGTAAAACTTCACGTGCCATGTTCGGGATCAGCTCAAACTGTCAGGTTCGTGATGTCAAGGATGGTACCAGTAACACAGTCGCTGTCGTAGAGACCACTCTGGACGTCGATGACGGCGAATGCCAGTCCTGGGCCGCAGCTTCACACGTGGGGCTGGGAACAAATTTCAAGTCGAGCCGGGGTATTAATGAATTCCGTTGCTGCACCTGGAGAACACCGCCTATGCAACAGTTTCAGCCAGGCCGCCTTGGTGAATGGGGCGATCCTGGCAGTACCCATGTGGGCGGGTTGCATGTGTTGATGGGCGATGGTGCAGTTCGATTCGTCAGCGAAAACATCGACTCGACGACGCGTAATAATCTGGCGAATATCTCTGACGGAAACGTTCTGGGAGAATTCTAATAACAAATCCCAGAGTCAGACCTGGTCGTTCTCCTTCGTTCCGCAACCGGGCGAAGGGGGACTGGCTTTTTCTCCCTCTCCAGAGCGAAAATTAGATGAGCTGGATCTGAAGCAGCAGTGTGACTGAGTAACCAACTTCGAATTCCCATCTGACAAGATTGAAAGAAAGATGCATGTTGAAATTGAATAGACAGATTGCCGTTCTGCTGATGACTGTCGGCTTAGTGAGTGGTTGTGGTGGTCACACTTCAGAAGTTCCCGATGACCTTGTTCCTGTTACAGGAACCGTGAAACTGGATGGTGAACCGAAAGCAAATATTACGGTTATCTTTAATCCCGGAAAAAAAACCGCTGGAACGGGTGGGTATGGTGTGACCGATCAAGATGGTAAGTACACGCTGACTCATCGCAGCAATAAGCCTGGAGTAGAACCGGGAGAGTATGTTGTCACTTTCTCTATGATGGGCCTGCCCGACGGAAGCCCGATTCCTGAAGGGAAAGATGCGGCCGATGTGGGTGCAGTGCAGTTGCTGCCTGAGCAATACACGAATCCCAACCGTGAGATGAATCTGACCATCGCCACGGTGAAAGCGCCCTCCGCAACTCTGGATTACGAAATTAAATCAAAATAAAGTTCGCAATCAGAAATACCTCAGTTCCTAAAGGCCTGGGGTCAGTTTAGATTGAACAATGAATTTCAGGGAGGTTGGTTCCAACCTCCCATTTTTTATGGCTTTAGAAAATTATTTCTATGCACCAGCAGGCGTTATCGCCTGGGGTACTGGCTGTTCTGTATGCGAGCAGGCAAGGCTGGTTGACTTTGAGTCCAGGGGGATGCGTTTCACACTTCTGTCAACGAAATGTCGAAAAAGTTAACGAACCTCAGAAAAATGATTGACATATTGAAAGCCCCAATAACATAATAAGAATTATTAATCATCTCTTCATATCTAGTTTCAGAGATGAAATTCCCTTCTGACTTTAAAATCGTCTAATCATAAATTCGTTTTGTGTTGTTTCAGTATTCACTAAGTTCTTAGTGTCGGCACATACAATTTCATGCTGTGTGATTGTTGATTCGTCGTTCTTTTCAGCTTCTATTTCATGTCCAGAATCAGTTAGACAATTGCGCATTTTAAAATCTGTTTGAGCCCGCACTTAAGCGTATTTATACCTCATTTCTTTTTCTTTTTTCCGGAGGTGGAAAATGCTGCAGCTCAAAAAAAGGCGTGCGTTCACACTGATCGAATTGCTGGTCGTCATCGCGATTATCGCAATTCTGATCGCTCTCTTGTTACCTGCCGTGCAGCAGGCGCGTGAAGCAGCCCGTCGCTCAACCTGTAAGAACAATCTGAAACAGATTGGTCTCGCCTTGCACAACTACCATGATGCACACAAATGCTTTCCGTACTCAGTTTCACATGCCCACAGTATCACGTCGGGTTCTGCAAGCCATGCCTTTGGCCTGAACCATCGTGGCTGGTTGCTGGTCCTGCCTTACATTGATCAGGCGAACCTCTACAATCAGTTCAACTTCAGCCTGGCTGCCAGTACAGGGGCTCCCAGTGCGAAGCCTGTTCCGGGTAACCTGCTGCCGGGGTCTGCCGGTAATGCGAACGATCAGGTGATCTCGAAAATCATTCCCGCGTTCATGTGTCCTTCAGACGATAACGACACACACTATCGCTCTACCACCAGTGCTCACTACGCTATCGCTCCTGGTAGCTCCAGTGAGTATGCGGCTTACACAAATTACGATTTTAGTACTCGGAGAACATCCAGTTCTGCCAGTATCTGGAATACAGAAAGCCGCTCCTCACGCCGCATGTTCGGGATCGATGGTTGTTCTCAGATTCGTGATGTCAAAGACGGTATGAGTAACACGGTGGCCGTTGCTGAGACTCTGCGCTGGACCTACAACGGTGTTTCCCAGACCTGGGGTCATGCGAAATGGGTGGGCCACGGGGTCGACCTGACTTACTCACGTGGAATTAACTGGTGGCCCTGCTGCTCCTGGGACTCTCCCCCATTCGCTCGTCCTACCGGACCTGGTCGTCTGGGTGACTGGTCTACCGTGGGCAGTCTGCACACCGGTGGTGCTCATGTGCTGATGGGTGATGGAGCCGTTCGTTTCATCAGTGAAAACATCGACGCCACAACCCGCAACAACCTGGCTTACATCTCTGACGGTAACCCGATCGGAGAATTCTAATCTCTGCAGCGCCGATGCGCTGCTGGCATAACTGCAAGACCACGGGTGAGGTGATGTCGCCCGTGGTCTGTCTCTTCACGTCTGCTTTTACGGGTCTTTCATTCTTTTGATTTACTGACAGGACAGGATCTCAAGTCAATGCGTTACAATCGACTACTTTTGTGTTGTTTATTTCTCGGTCTGGTGGGCTGTGGTGGAGGCGGTAGCGAAAACACGCTGGAAGTCTACCCGGTCAGTGGAACAGTTACCGTTGATGGTGAAGCCGTCCAGGGGATCTCGGTCACCTTTTTCCCGGAAGGGACGACCAAAGGCAATGGTGGTTTCGGGGCGACAGATGCTTCCGGTCAGTTTACACTGAAAGACCGGGATCAACGTGACGGCGTTGCCGAGGGCACTTATCGCGTCCTGCTGACACGCCTGGTCAAGCCGGATGGCAGCCCCATTGGTGGCGAAGAGATGGCAGCCGACGTGGGTGCTGTCAATCAACTTCCCGAGGTTTACAACGATCCCAAAGGGTCACCTCTCACGGCGACCGTTGGGCAAACCAACGAACCATTCAAATTTGAAATCAAGGGTAAATAAGAAAGCTTTCCTGAATCACAGGCGGAACTATTACCGTCTGCAAAAAAAATGCACTGGTCCCTATTATGAACAGGGCAATCCCATTTGGGATTGCCCTGTTTCTGTTTCTATCGATCTCTATCAACCGAAAGTAAAGATGAGTTCATTGCTTTTCGGGAGTTGCCGGAGAGTTTTCGGAGTTCGATACGTGATCGTTAGAGGCACATGTCAACTTCATGTAGACCATATTGAAATGGACGAAGCTGATTTCAGAAGGCGAGGCTAGGAGAATCAGATTGAACTGAATGAAGAGAGCCAGCAGTGACCGGAACTGCAGCTAACTATTGAGGTTCCGAAAGTGTATTCTCAGAAACGGCAACTAATCGATCGACAGATCAAAGTCGATGACATTGTCCCCATCAGTGACATCTGCCTGGAGCTCCGTCTTGGTATTGTACCTGGCGGGGATCACTTCTTTGCCGGTTTTTTTCGGCTTGGGGCGGGCGCGTCTCATGGTGACATCGGCTTCAGATTCGGCCGGAGGGGTGGAAATATCAATAGTATCAGCTGAATCCATACTGGCGAAATCAGTGTCAGCATTGACTCCCTCCATTTCTCCCAGGGGTTGTCCCGTGGTGATCCTGACGGAATGTTTGCCCACGATAGCGCCGGGCGAATTTCCCAGATAAGTCAGGTCGTAATTTCCATTGCTGTCCGTTCTTCCTGTCGAAGGATTACCCTCTGCCGGCTTGAACACCACGATGGCATCAGCCAGGGGCTCTCCATTCATTGTGATCAGCCCGGTCACTTTGCCTAGTTCTACATCAGATCCACCAGAGCATCCCATGCAGCAGGTTAAGATAAGCAACAGGCAGGGTTTTAGTGACATCCTTAGAATGCAGGTCATGTTGTCTTCCCTCGTAAGTTCGCTGAAAGTCTTATACTTGTGTTGGGGCGTAATGGTGAAAAAAAGAAGTCCCGGTTTTACCCTCAGGTAAAACCGGGCGCTGGATCGTCTTTCATTACATCGTCAGTGAAACGCTTAGAATTCCCCAATCACATTTTTGTCGTTGATGCCTGCCAGATAGACGAGCAGATTTCCATCAATGTTTTCACTGATAAATCTGACACCGCCATCTCCCAGAAGGAAGTGACAACCACCTTCATGAGAACTGCTCAATGTCCAGGCGTAACGCAGACCATCGTTGTTGTTGATCCCGTTGATCAGATAAATTGTAGATGGGTCTGGTGTTGCAGAAGAACCCTGCCAGGTACGCACCAGGGCGGTATGCCAGGGCCAGTTGCCATAATTGCCTGCACTGGCATTCGTAGTGACTACAGAAGTCCCCATCCAGACCCCTCCTGATCCCCGGTCTTCCGTGGTGCGTTCGCCAACCATAATGACGTTACTGGGACCATCCGTAAAATCACGCAGGCGTCGGGCTGTATGATTGTTGAATGCGCCGTTATAGCATCGTCCTGTGCCGCTGGTGGGGTTGATGTCGCAGGGAGAGTAAATTCCCGGATAGTTGCTCTTGCCGTAGGAACCAATGTTGGTATTGATACCGTTATCCATCGGGTCAGAAGGGCAGTTGAGGGGGGGGATCGATGTCTTGACCAACGTGGGTTGCAGTAATGTTCCTGAGGAATCACGCCAGGCGGCATCGAAGTTGATCTTGTTGTACAAGGGGGTCTGGTCCATGAATGGGAGTAGCATTACGGTCCAGGCCAGATAGCTTTCCGTGGGGATGTCATCCGCCGCGGTACGACGACTTTCGACGTGCATCTGTGGGAAGATACGGTGTGTGTCGTGGTAGTTATGCAGCGCCAGTCCAATCTGCTTGAGATTGTTTTTACAGGTCGAGCGACGGGCAGCTTCACGGGCCTGTTGAACTGCAGGGAGCAGTAGTGCGATCAGGATCGCGATAACAACCAGCAATTCAATCAGGGTAAAACCTCGTTTCCTTTGTGTGAGCCGTTTCATCTTTACCTCCGGAGATTAAGTGGATTAAGAGAAATATAGGACTTCTCTTACTCTTATCCGGAGCTCATCCAGTCTCAGAGTGATGCGAAAATCAGCGCACACAACGCGACATACGAAAGAAAGGAAATCAACCTATGCGAACGCAATTTTCAGACAGGAATTAAGAGCGACTTGAGAGTTCAGACAAGAGTAAAGAATAATATATTACGCCACATTAACTGCCAGAATTGACAGGAAAAGTCTCACTGTATAAGGAGCGATTGCCCTGATGAATGGAATATAGGTCCGTTCATTAAAGAACAGATTAAAAATTTGTCAACAATTTTTTGAAAATTCAAAAACACTCATTCCATATCGAGACTGCTATCTTATGTGATTACATGCGTTTATAAATCGTCGATTTTTTTTGAGGTTTTCTCCTCAGCGGTAAGGATGTGCCGGATTGCATTTTATCTTGCATGTTTCTCATCGACATTCAAAGCAGACACGGAGTGCAATCCATTGAGAACACAAATGTCTCTACAGGATTGATCACGAGCGATCGGTCATTTGTCTGGAAAACTACAAATTCAAAAGCACTCCGCTTGAACAGGCAATCTGCTTCGAGTCCAATCGAAGATAGTAAAACAGACGCCGGTAAAAAATTAACAACATTGAATAATGTCTGGCCGAAAAAATAAACAACGATTAGAAAGCAGGGATAACAATGAGTAGTCGCACAGTGATCTGGAAGTTTGTAATGGCAGGTCTGTTACCGATCTCATTTTTGAGTGCTACTGAGCAATCAGCTGATTCGCTTGTGAAGCAAGGCAAAGCCACACGTGCGCTGCAGCTGCCTCCTGCGAAGGACAATCCCCGTAACAGTGAAGGGGACTTCATCACCCTCAAAGATGGTCGCATTCTGTTTGTCTACACCCATTTTACCGATGGGGCCGCCGATCACTCTTCCGCTTTCCTGGCCGGACGTTACTCCTCTGATGGCGGCAAGACCTGGACCAAACAGGATAAAACGATCATGCCGAACGACGCGCAGCAGAACATCATGTCTGTTTCACTGCTGCGGCTGCAGGATGGTACGATCGCGCTGTTCTATCTGCGGAAGAACTCCATTCATGATCTCCGACCGGTGATGCGGATCAGCCGCGATGAAGGAGCTACCTGGAGTGAAGCGACCGAAATCATTCCTGTATCAGAAGTCGGTTACTATGTCATGAATAATGATCGGGTGATTCAGTTAAAGAATGGTCGACTGGTACTGCCTTTAGCGTTGCACCAGAATCTGTCTGGTTCGAACCGCTTCAATCCCAATGCCCGTTTTCTCTGTTACTATTCTGATGACCTGGGGAAGAGCTGGCACCGCGGCCAGGCAGCTGAAGTCGAGACGCAACCTGGCAAGAAACAGCCCTACATGCAGGAACCGGGAATCGTTCAGCTTAAAGACGGAACGGTCATGGGGTTCTGCCGGACGAATGGTGGCAGTCAGTACATCGCCACATCGAAAGATGGTGGTAAAACATTCTCCACACTCAAACCTTCGCAGATCATTTCTCCTGTATCACCCGCGTCGATTGAGCGTATCCCCTCTACCGGGGATCTGTTGCTGGTCTGGAACAACCATCAGGACATTCAACCGGCATTGCGCGGGAAACGGACTCCCCTGACAATCGCCATCTCAAAGGATGAGGGGCAGACCTGGGAACTCGTCCAGAATGTGGAAGACAATCCAAACGGGTGGTATTGCTATACCGCGATAGAATTTACAAAGGATGGCGTGCTGCTCGGACATTGTGCTGGAGACCGAACAAAGAACAACGGTCTGGCAGAATCACAGATTACCTTGATTCCCCTCTCGGCGATTTACGGAAAAGATTAACGGTGCTTAGCAGGGCCAGTTGTCTGAAAGTGACAGGCGGCTGGCCGATAGCGCAAGCACACTCAGGCGATTCCTGATTTAGGTCGAATTTCTCTTGAACTGACAGGCTGCTTACGGGAGACTGATTGTTTAAGAGTGTTTATTAATTCCCTGTATCGTTTCGGAGTTCATCATGCCTGCATCGTCCGTATCCCGCCGTCAGTTTCTCGGAGCCGCACTCGCTACTGGACTGGGGTCAGCTGCGACTGGAAAGCTGGTCGCAGGTCAGAAGCCAGCGGTAAACGATCCGCGGGCCACCGACGGTGATCAACGGTTTGAACCGAACTGGGACGAGCAGCTGTCGATCTCTGTGGGAACCGACAAAGGAGATATCGTAGGCAGCAGCGATAAAGCGTTGCAGGCCGCGATTGACTATATCGCCGGCAAAGGGGGCGGTACGGTTCAGATTCTGCCCGGCACGTTCACCTTGCGTAATGCCCTGCATCTCCCTTCTCATATCCGTCTGCTGGGAAGTGGCCCCGAGACGATCATCACCAAAGGTCCCTCGGAAACGGTGGCGATTTCTGAAGACTCGGACTGGTACGATCAAGAGATCACACTGGAGAAGTCGGCCGGTTTCCAGGTAGGCGATGGTGTCGTACTGGTGACAAAGAATCCGAGCACCGGCGGACAGGATGTTATTAAACGCACACTCGTGGCTCGCTCGGGAAATCGTTTCAAGTTGAATGATGGGCTGCGGAAAAATGTCTGGCTTTCCGGGAAGCCGACGGTTGCTTCGCTGTTCCCGCTGCTGACCAGCGAATATACCCGCGACGTTGTGATCGAAAATCTGACGCTGGATGGCAATCGGAAAAACAATACCAACCTCAACGGCAACTACGGGGGTTGCATCTTTCTGCAGGATTGCAATCGCTACTCAATTCGGAATGTCACCGCGCGCAACTACAACGGGGACGGCATCAGTTTCCAGATCTGTCACGATGTGAAAGTCGAAAACTGCCACAGTCATGATCATGAGGGACTGGGCGTGCATCCGGGCTCCGGTTCACAGCGCCCCCTGATTCAGAATAACCGCTTCGAGAACAATCATATTGGACTGTTCTGGTGCTGGGGTGTGAAATACGGATTGGCCGAAAAGAATCAGCTCACGGGAAATGATATCGGCATCTCAATCGGTCACAACGATACCGATAATGTGATGCGTGAGAATATTGTCGCCGACAGCAAGCAGGTGGGAATTCTGTTCCGCAACGACGCCCGCGGCAAGAACTTCTGGGCGAACCGGAATACCGTGGTCAAAAATCAGATCCTCAACAGCGGTGCCGCGAATGGAGTGGCCATCGATATCACGGGCCGGACTTCGGATCTGGTCATCAAAGAAAATCTGATCCGTGAACAACGACAGCCGATGCAGCGGACCGGAATTCGCATTGGTCCGGAGGCAGGCAAAATTGAGCTGGCTGATAACAAGATAGAGGGCTTCATGAAGTCGATTGACGATCAACGTCAGGCGACCTGAGCACTCTGATCCCCGCTGGAACCAGAGTGCGCGGCCCGTTGTTTACTTGTTGGCGGCGATTTCTTCCGACTTCATGACTTTGCCGATCTGCTTGACGGCCTGTCGCAGTCGCTGAGAATTCTCGACGATGGCCATCCGCAGGTAGCCTTCGCCGTCTTCACCGAATCCACGTCCGGGGCTGACAGCGACGCCTCCCTCGTCCAGCAGTTTCATGGCGAAATCGATCGAGCCCATCTGTGCCCAGGGTTCCGGAATCTTGGCCCAGACGAACATACCAGCCTTGGGGCGGTCAATTTCCCAGCCCAGGCGTTCCAGGCCATCACAAAAGATGTTCCGTCGCTGCTGGTATTCGGCGGCGATACTGTCGACGGCAGCTTCACAGTGCCGCATCGCGACGATGGCGGCAATCTGAACCGGTTGAAACAGGCCGTAATCGTAGTAGCCTTTAATGGTGGAGAGTGCCCGCACCATTTCAGAGTTGCCTGAGCAGAAGCCGATACGCCAGCCGGCCATGCTGAAGCCTTTACTCATGGTCGTAAATTCGACGCCGACTTCCGATGCACCGGGAGTCGCGAGGAAGCTGGGGGCCTTGTAGCCATCGAAGCAGATGTCGGCGTAGGCGAAGTCGCTGATCACCATGAACGAGTACTTGCGGGCCAGGCGAACCAGCTCGACATAGAAATCCTGTTCAATGACGGTTGCACTCGGATTGTGGGGGAAATTGACCACAACGACCTTGGGCTTGGGATACAGGTGTTCGCAAGTATAAGCGATGTTTGAGAGGAACTGGTCTGGCTCGCGGACGTCGAGTTCAATCACGTTACCTGCAGCCAGCATCACGGCATACACGTGGACCGGGAACGAGGGAGAGGGAACGATGGCAGTGTCTCCGGGGCCCATCAGTGCCAGACAAAGGTGGCTGAAGCCCTCTTTAGATCCGATACAGGTCACGACTTCGGAGTCGGGATCGAGTCGGACACCATATTTTTTCCAGTAACGGGCCGTCACTTCTTTTCTCAGGTTGGCAATCCCGTTGGCGACCGAATAGCGGTGGTTCCGCGGATCAGCGAGTGCTTCGGACATTTTCTCAACGATCAGCGGATCCGGCGGGTCTGTGGGATTCCCCATACCCAGATCGATGACATCGATTCCCGCCACCCTTTTCTGGTATTTCAGCTTGTTGATTTTTCCGAAAAGGTATGGGGGTAAACGCTTTACTCGTTCAGCAACCGGGATGGTAAAACCGTCATCTGAAGAGGGAACTTCGGATTCGCCACGCATAATGAAAACACTACCTGTAATACATGGAATATTTGTCTACTGTCATCCAGGGGCTGTCTGTTCCATTCGCTTCCACCGGAGGCGATGGCCCTGGCCTGACCTCTGCCATTTTACGCGATTGTCCTGAAAAATGCGCCTGCGGAATATGAGTAATTTTTCACAGAACGCAGCAGGACACGAAAAAACGCGTGTCAGTAAGGCAGGACTGACACGCGCCGGGGTGAACTGGTTCTCTTACAGGAGAATATTCAGGCCGAATCCACTCTTAGCGAGTCGGACGGTTCAGTCCCTGTGTGGGGCTGGGAATGGCCTGCTGTACCGGAGACTGTCCGAAGTTGGTCCCTGATGTCTGGGATACACCACCGGTCACGGTGTTGGTGATGTAGTTGTCGACACGGGTTTCTTCTTTCAGCTTGGCGAAGACCCGGGCAACAGCTTCCTGAGTCTGTTCTTCAGTCAGCTGTTCGATCAGCTGGCTTTTGACTTCCTCGATGTTGGTGACAACCGGATCGGTGTGTCCTTCGCACATCAGGATGGCATACCGGCTGGGACCGATCTGAATGATTCCGGAGATTTCGCCTTCTTTCAGTTTGAAGGCTGCTTTCCAGAGACTTTCATTGTCGGAGTACTGTGGGATCGGCTGGATAGCACCACCCAGGGCACGGCTGTTAGGTTCGATGGAGAAATCGCGGGCTTTGCGTTCAAAGTCGGCAGGGTTCCGTTTCACGTCATCCCAGACTTTCTGAGCGCGGTGCAGGTTGTCCATCATGATCATGCGGGCTTTGACCCGGGGACCGTAATCGCGAACGAAGGCTTTTTGGACTTCAGCCTGTGTCAGGTGAGTCTGCTGTCCAGCCAGTTTCCGCAGGGCCAGCATCGGCCAGATAACATTACGGCGATACTGATTGGGATTCATTTTCCGTTCTGCCTGCAGCATGTCGTACCAGGTTTTGGTATCCAGGTTGAAACGCTTGGCGATTTTCTCGACTTCAGCGTGGACTTCAGCCTGTTCAACGGTCACGCCGGCTTTTTGACAAGCCTGTTCGATGACGGCACGGTTAATTACGTTTTCCAGAACTTCCGGACCATACAGGGCGATACATTCGCGGGCCAGTTCATCTTCAGTGATAACGACACTGCCGACTTTCGCAACGGGCTGGCTGCGAACGGCGGGCTGGTTACCTGAGAGGCGTACTTTGCCAGCGGATTTGTCTTCTCCGGCAGAACCGGTTTTGGCGTTGAAGGTCTGGAAAAAGAGGACGCCAGCGAGAAGAACCAGTCCGGTACCGGCTGCGAAAAAGATGATTTTCCGTTTTGATTTAGTCTTGGTCTGGGTCGCATGCGGGTTTGGGGTTGGTTCGCCCATTGCTTAAAATCTCCATTTTTGTATCCGACGCGAGTGGATCATGTGATTGCCTGAGTTCACCCCCACCGGCTCTCCTGGCCGGGTTCCAGGATCCTTTGGGTCTGCGGATCGCGAGGAAACGTTTGCGGAGTCATCAATCACGTTGATACTGATTCGTCAGAAGATTTACGAAACTTCCTTGTCTCAAGCTCTACCATAAGAGCGCGGCGGAAATGTAAAACTTTCAACGAAACAGGTCAACAGCAATTTATTGGAGCGGAAAAGCAGTTGTTTTTTCACCTTTTTCACCAGAATTATCGCTGTTTTTTGAGCCGAAAGTCACCGGTTTGCGTTTTTCTGCACAGGCACTGCTGGAGTCGATTCCAGTCTCATAATCAGGGCGAGAACAACATCGGGCAGGATTTTTGCTCGGTGAAGCGCCTGATTCGAGAATATTCAGTCGGTCAGCGATTTCTTTGATTGCGGGCCAAGTTGACAGAGGGGTACAATCAGTTGAGCGGCACATTCGTGGCCCGCGATTCTCATTGACCTTTCAACCGATCAGATAAATTAAACAGCGAGAGAGCAGACAGGGGAGATCGATATGGGATTCTGGATGGATAAATTACGGGGAGAGCTGGTCGATATCATCGAGTGGATCGATGATTCCAAGCATACCCTGACCTGGCGTTTTCCCCGGTATCAGAATGAAATCAAAAATGGGGCCGAACTGATCGTACGACCGGGGCAGATGGCCCTGTTTGTGCATCGCGGACAGGTGGCCGACGTCTTCGAGCCAGGCCATTACCAGCTCACCACAGACAACCTGCCGATTCTGGCAACGCTGCAGGGCTGGAAGCATGGCTTCAACAGCCCGTTTCGATCCGAAGTCTACTTTGTCAACACGACCCAGGTCACAGATCTGAAGTGGGGAACTCCCAATCCGATCATGCTGCGTGATCCGGAATTCGGCCCCATCCGCCTGCGGGCATTCGGGAATTATTCGCTCAAGGCCAACGATCCCCGGATTCTGGTCAAGGAACTGGTGGGCACCGATTCCGAGTTTCATTCCAACGAAATCAATGAGCTCCTGCGGTCGATCATCATCAGTTCCTTCGCTGATCTGCTGGGAGAGTCGAAATACGCGGCACTGGATCTGGCTTCCAAATACACCGAAATTTCGCTCGAGTTGAAAAAGCTGGTCAACGAACGCATCGACGATGAATACGGGCTGGAAGTGCCCCAGATGCTGATCGTGAATATCTCCCTGCCCGAAAGCGTCGAGAAGGCGCTCGATACGCGAACCAGCATGGGAGTCATCGGCGATATGAACCAGTTCCAGCAGTACCAGATGGGGCAGGCGATGCTCTCTGCTGCAGAGAACCCCGCCGGAGGCGGCGCTGCAGACGGTATGGGACTGGGCATGGGCTTTGCGATGGCCAACCGGATGATGCAGCCCGGAGGAGCGGGCGCACCCGGACCAATGTCGCCACCCCCTCCACCGCCGGCAGCCTGGCATATCGCCGCGAACGGGCAGTCTCAAGGGCCATTTGCGCTGGAAGTCATTTCGGACGGAATCGCCAAAGGACAGATTACTGCTAATACCCAGGTCTGGTCGGCCGGCATGTCGGGCTGGTTACCGGCGGGACAGGTTCCCCAACTGGCGGCACTCTTCCAGGCAGCCACACCTCCTCCACCGCCGCCAGCCAGTTAGTAGAGAAGGTGCAGTCAGCAGGCCATGCATTGTAGATCCCACAGGCACGGGAATGATTCCGAGCCGCGAGACCGGAGGCGGGTGTTCGCGTGAGAGTAGCACACATTATCACGCGAATGATCATCGGCGGTGCGCAGCAGAATACGCTTTACACAGTGGAAGATCAGTATCGGGATTACGGCGACGAGGTTTCGCTGATCACCGGACCGACCACCGGTCCGGAAGGTACACTGATCCCACGAGCCGAGCAGGCGGGCTTTGATTTACAGATCATCCCGCATCTCTTGCGCAGCATCAGTCCGCTGAATGACTGGCGGGCTTATCGGGAATTGATCGCCGCGTTGCGTGAGTATCAGCCGGACCTGGTCCATACACACAGTTCGAAAGCAGGCATCCTGGGACGCGCTGCCGCCTGGCACCTGAAGCTGCCCTGCGTGCATACGATTCATGGCGCCGCCTTTCACTTCGGTCAGTCCCCTTTGAATTATCACGCTTACATTGCTGCAGAGAAGTGGGCGGCCCGTCGCTGCGATCGATTGATCAGCGTCTGTGATGCGATGACCGACCAGTATGTCGCCGCCGGTATTACAACGCCTGAACTATGCGATACCGTTTACAGTGGGATGGAAGTCGAACCGTTTCTCACTCCTCCGCGTCTACCAGAAGAGGTCAGGCGGGAATTGGGAATTGAACCCGAACATATTGTGATCGGCAAGGTCGCGCGGCTGTTCCATCTAAAGGGGCACAAGTACCTGATTGAAGCGGCCCGGCAGGTGGTCGATGCGCAGCCGCAGGTTCGGTTTCTATTGGTCGGGGATGGAATCTTGCGATCAGAATTCGAACAGCGTATCGCCGAACTGGGGCTGACCGAGAACTTTATCTTCGCCGGTCTGGTTCCCCCGGAACGGGTTCCTGAGCTGATTCATGCGATGGATATCGTGGTGCATACCAGCGTCTGGGAAGGACTGGCGCGGGTGTTGCCTCAGGGGCTGATTGCCGGTAAGCCGGTGGTCTCTTATGACGTGGACGGGGCGCGGGAAGTGGTGATTCCGGAACAGACCGGCTACCTGTTACCTGCAGAATCGATTGAGCCGCTGGCCCAGGCGTTAACGGAACTGGCTGCAGATCCTGAGAAACGCGTCCGCTTCGGACAGACGGGACGGGAGCGATTCACGGATCAGTTCCGTCACGAGACGATGACCCGCCGATTGCGTGAAATCTATCAGCGGGTCCTCGATGATCGTGAGCAAAAGAAGTAGTTGGCGACTACTTCTGAATCAGCACATTGACACCTTTTTTGTTAGACAGCACGATATCGGGCCGTCCGTCGCCGTTGAGGTCGGACATGGAGAACTGGGTGCCGACACCGGTGTCATTTCCAGCTTCAATTTTGTGCGGAATGAACTGAGGAGCTTTGTTCTTTTCACGCTTGATCTCATACCAGTACATTACGACCGGCTCCTTACCACCCGGATCTTTGCCGTTATGTGCGAAGAAGCGTTTTCCGGTCACCATATCTTTCTGGCCATCACCATTCATGTCGATGAAATGCATGGCGTGGGTCTGTGAATAGCTTTTGTCGATCAGGTGCGCCTTGAACTTGGGTGAGTCACCACCGTCCAGGTTTTCGAACCACCAGACGCCGAACGCATGGGCAGAGCTGCCGATGATGTCGTTGTCGCCATCCATGTCGAGGTCCTGCACGTACAGGTCAGCCATCTTTTCCGGGGCTTCTCCGGTCGCGGTAAGATTGAAGGGATGGAATTCCCAGAGGCCTTCGCCCAGTGTCTCCGGGGCTTCCCACCAGCCGTGAGGGATGAGCACATCCTGGCGACCGTCGTTGTTGAAATCACCGACACCCAGACCGTGGTAGTATTTGAAGGTTCCGTTGACCATCGGGTCGCCGGGTTTGCTGATCGGAATGAAATCCCACTTTTTGGTCGCCTGGTCGGGGGAGGGAATCTCGATGTAGCCCATCTGTTTTTCCGGCTGTGAACCGAAGATGAGTTCGGGTTTTCCATCGCCTGTGAGGTCGGTGAACTTGGGGGTTTCATTACAGATACTGTGCCAGATCAGGTGTTCTTTCCAGTGACCGGGTTTGTTCTTCGGGTTTTCGTACCAGTAGAACTCCTTGCCGGGAAAGCTGACGTAGATGAAGTCGGTCCAGCCATCCTGGTTGATGTCATAGGCGAAGTTGCAGAAGCTGTCGCTGTAGCCGACGCCCGCAACGAATTTACCGGGCTTGCGGACTTCATGCATTTTCCAGTCGGGGGCTTCATACCAGACATCACCGGCGATGACATCCATCTTACCGTCTTTGTTGACGTCAGCCGCGGCAGAGCCTTCCGAACGGAATGCCGCATCGAGTTCCTGACGCTGCCAGGTTTCCCCGGCTGACAGACCGGTCGTGCCTGTCAACACGACCAGCAGGGCGGCGACAGAAACGTAATTCCAATGACGATAGACTGGCTGAAGCATGTGCATTATTGTTTTCCCGTTGTTAACTTGCGAACGCGATAAGTTTCACTGTCACCAATATAGACATTGCCTTGAGGGCCGACATAAACGCCGTGTGGACGCGCCATGCGGCAGTTGGCGGGATCTCCATCTGGGCCATCTCCCCGTTTGCCGTCGCCGGCAGCGGTTTCAATCGTTCCATCTTTTTTACGAATGACGCGGATGGTGTGACTCTCTGTATCCGCCAGGTAGATATCTCCATTGGGGGCGACAGAAATTCCTTTGGGACCAGAGAGGGTGGCTTTTTTCGCCGGTCCGCCGTGTCCCGTATATCCTTTTTTACCAGTGCCTGCAATGTGATGTAAAGTCCCATTGTCCAGATCGATGCGGTAAACCATATTCCCTTCCCGCAACGCGAGATACAGTGAACCTTTGCCTTTCCCGTCTGCAAAAAAGTCCAGTGCGCGAGGACCATTCAGCGGTGTGCCTGAGACCGGTGCTCCATCGGGAGTCGGCTTGCGTGCTCCCGTTCCGGAGAACGTGGACACAATGCCTGTCTTCAGGTCGACGCGACGAATGCGATGATTGCCGATGTCGCAGATATACAGGTTGTCATTGTTATCCAGGGCGATCGAATGGGGGCGGGAGAAGGTGGCTTTGGTGGCAGGGCCTCCATCGCCTGAGAAACCTTTTTCACCTGTTCCAGCAACGGTCGAGATTTTGCCGGTTTTTGCATCAACGCGACGGACAATGTTGTTGACCATTTCCACGAAGTACATGTTGCCCGCTTTGTCAAAACGCACTTCATAGGGCTCATTCAGTTTGGCTTCCAGGGCGGGGCCGCCGTCTCCGCTGTAGCCTTTCTTGGTTGAACCGGCGACGGTTGAGATCTTGCCTGTCTCTTCGTCGATGCGGCGGATGACATGCCCTTTGATTTCACAGACATAGAGAGCCCCGTCCGGACCAAGCGTCAGTCCGTAGGGTTCTCCCACCTGTGCTTTGACTGCGGGGCCACCATCGCCCGAGTGTCCGAGCTTGCCGGTTCCGGCGATGGTTTTGATGGTCTGAGCAGACAGCGGTGCTGCGGCGACGCAGAACAGCACGAGCAGTGGAATGAGGTGCAATCGTTTCATGGTGTCGTTTCCTGGATGTTTAATTTGAAGCGCCCGGCAGGTCATCAAACGGACGCTCCGGGTCATCGTGTTTGAAAACAAGATATCGACCGGCATTCGGGTTCTGTTGCAACAGTTCTGCCGGCGGGATCAGGGCCTGCTGTCGGGTCTGTTTATCCACGACCACAACTTTTGTGCCCTCAGGGTGCTGTCCCTTTTTAAAAAACTGTTCCATCAGCATATTGTCCGGTTTCCCTGCCGGGTCCACAATGACCACGTACTCTGCAGAAGGCTGAGGCACAAAGGGACGCTCTTCTGCACACCCGGTGATCAGCAGGCAGAGTGCCAGCAGAGAAAACAGGCGACGCGGGATACGCATTACTGGACGCCTCCCATGTCTGCCTCCAGCTTATCTTTATTGGTAAACAATACATTACTGTCCATGGGACCGAACCAGCCGATCTGGAATTTCTTGGGATCCCCGCCGTAGGCCGAAGTACCTGTACCCGACATGACAGTTGAGGTCACGCGGCCATCGGCCCAGCCGATGTTGGCAACGGTTCCCGTATGTCGGAAATGAATTGAAGGATCGGGCCGCCAGGGAGCTTCTTCGAAAGTGGGGGTCCAGTTATCAACGAAGAAGGGTGGTTCAATGAAACTGTATTCGATGATATGCAGATCCGGGAATCCCTGGGCCAGTGCAGAATCGGCGAAGGCGACGGTGCGGGCCAGGCTGCCGATTTCCCGCATGTTGGTGGCGATCATATTGCAGGTGGGATAAGTATATTTCCAGGATGTTCCTCCCAGATAAGCCTGGTTATAACCATAACCTCCGGTGCCCCCTTCGAAGGCATTGGAAACGGTTCCGTGAGCAGCAAAGTTCCCGAAGGTGGGGCATTTTTTGATTTCTGCATTCTGTTCGAGGAACGGAGCCAATGGTCCGAGATGTGCTTGGAATTTAGATGTGGCGTCAGTTGTTGTCCGTTCGCCGTGCCAGCGTTTTTTACCACCGAAACCGACATGTTGATCGGGTGCCGCCCGGGGCCAGTAACCGCTGTTGGAATCCGCATACATATGACAGGCCAGTACGATCTGACGCAGATTGTTTTTACATTGGGCCATGCGGGCCGCTTCGCGCGCCTGCTGGACGGCGGGCAGGAGCAGGGCCACCAGAACAGCGATGATGGCAATCACGACTAAGAGCTCAATCAGAGTAAAGCCGCGTTTGTGTGCGTGCAGCGCAGATTGAGGAGTTTGCGGTGAGTAAGGTGAGCGGAATTGGGGAAACAGCATTCGTTCGGTTACTTTTTGGTTGGAGTGAAAGTGAGAATCGTTCAAAACAGTCACTCACATTCTAACCGACTCAGGCCGTAAAAGTCTTGTCAGTGGGCAGACTTCAGGCGCAGTAAACCGATTTTTTCGGGATTACGCAGAGCGAGGGGCGGGAATTATTCCGTTCCGGCGTCGGTCTGGTTCTGTTTCGCGATGATTTCGCGCTCTTTCTTGAGGCACATAAAGATGAATGTCCCCGAGATGGCGGCCTGGGCGATCAGGTAGACCAGAATGTCAGGTCCGTTCAGAACAATACAGGCTCCGAAGGCGATCACGAAAAGAGCGATTAATCGATGAAGCAGAGACATAGTCCAACCTTGCTTAAATTCGCAGAATGGAAACGCGTGGCTTTGGTTCTGGTTAAGTATAGTGCTGTATGATACATTGATCAATTCAGATTTGATAAGCAAAACAAGGAACTTTGCTGAACACAGCCAGGTTCGGAACAGGGGATTCCCCTATCGTTTGGGAGCAGGAGCACATGACCAGCGTCGCGGACATTCAGGATTATTTGATCAACCTGGCACCACCAGAACTGGGCGAAAGCTGGGATAACGTCGGTTTACTGACGGGGGATCCCACTTTCAAGGTCGAGAAAATCCTGACCTGTCTGACACTCACACCGGATGTCGCTGCCGAAGCGATTTCCGCTGGAGCCAATCTGATCGTCAGCCACCACCCGATTCTGTTTCGTCCTGTACAGCAGATCACCGCGGCGACTGTCGAGGGAAAAATGCTGCTCGATCTGATCCAGTCACGAATCTCGGTTTACAGCCCGCATACCTGCTATGACAGTGCAGAACGCGGCATCAACTGGCAACTGGCCAGTCTGCTGGGGCTGGAACAGATCGGGATTCTGAGACCACAACCCGGCCCGGAACCAGCAGCAGAAGAGCAGGGAGCGGGGCGGTTTGGTGATTTGCCCGCTGAATTCTCGCTGGCCCAACTCAATCAGTTGATCAAACAGGCTTTGAAGGTTGAGAATCTGCAGTTTGTAGGAGATCCGGAGATGCGGGTCAGCCGACTGGGAATTGCCTGTGGTGCGGCTGCTGAGTTCCTCAAAGATGCACATAAACATGAATGTCAGGCGCTATTAACAGGAGAAGCCCGGTTTCATGCCTGCCTGGAGGCCCGTTCCCGTGGGATGGCTCTGATTCTGCCGGGACATTACGCCACTGAGCGTCCCGCGATGGAGCAGATGGCCGAACTCCTGCAGAAGCAGTTCGGGGATCTGAAAATCTGGGCCAGTGAAGTGGAGTCGGATCCGCTTGGCTGGGACTGCGACGGAGAGTCGGCCTGACAGAAATACTTGATTTCGCTTACTCTCGGTGGTGGTTTGTATATTCGGGGTGGGTTGCCATTGACCTGATCGGCAGATTTCGCCATTATCCCACCTCTCTCTGTCGTACAAATTCTCTTATTTGACACACTTGATGAACGGGAAACCGTTCGCCTGTGTCCTGATATCAATAAAACTCGCTTACATAGACCCAAGTAATTCAATTTCAATGTCCAAAGAGAAACCCAACCGTTTTGAAGCAGAACGGATCAAAAAATTAGAGAAAATTCAGTCCCTCGGACTCGATCCCTGGGGACAGCGGTTTGACGGTCACCTTCCGATTGCAGACGCACGCGACCAGGCTCCCGCCGAATCGGGCGTCGATGGCGAAGACGTGCGGATCGCCGGGCGGATCATGCTGCGGCGTAAAGCCGGTAAACTGCGGTTTTACGATATCAAAGACTGGACAGGAAAAATCCAGTTGCTGTTCTCGCGGGGCGACCTGAGCGAAGAACAGTGGGAGTTGATGGGCCAGCTCGACCTGGGCGACCTGATCGGCGTCGATGGCTGTCTGCGCCGGACTGAGACCGGAGAAATCTCCGTGTTCGTCAAAGAGTTGACGGTGCTCTGTAAATCGCTGGCGCAGCCCCCGGAAAAACATCACAGTGTCAAAGACGTCGAACTCCTGCTGCGACAGCGTTCGCTCGATCTGATCTATACCGAAGGCGTGCTGGAAAAGATGCTGAAGCGGAGTCAGATCATCGATTCCGTCCGTCAGACACTCCGCAGTCATAAGTTTCATGAAGTGGAAACACCCGTGCTGCACGCGGTTGCCGGTGGTGCAGCGGCTCGTCCCTTCATTACGCATCATAATACGCTGGACATCGAGCTTTACATGCGGATCGCCCTCGAACTGCATCTCAAGCGACTGATGGTTGGTGGCGTGGAACGTGTGTATGAAATCGGGCGGGTGTTCCGCAATGAAGGGATTGACGCCACTCATAATCCTGAATTCACCATGATCGAAATTTACCAGGCGTACGGTAATTACGAAACGATGATGGATTTGACCGAAGCCATCGTCACCGACGCCGTCAAAACGATCAGCGAGACCATGGTACTGCCCTGGGGCGAAGACAAGACCATCGACTTCAGTGGTCCCTGGGAACGGAAAAAATACCACGACCTGGTTCGTGAGCATGCAGGCTGTGATCCCCATGATCCAGCTGCAGTAGCAGCGGTCGCGAAGCAGCATGGCATTGATACAGAGAACGTGCACCCGGATGTGGTGCTGAATGAAGTGTTTGAAGCAACCTGCGAAGAACATCTGACCGGTCCGGTCTTCGTGATCGACTACCCGGCTTCCATCTGTCCGCTGACCAAGCGGCAGAAGGATAACCCGGAGATCGCAGAGCGGTTTGAGCTGTTTGTCCACGGTATGGAACTGGCCAACGCTTATACCGAGCTGAACGATCCCCTGCTGCAGGAAGAACTGTTTAAAACACAGCTGTCGGGACTTTCCGAAGAAGACTCGATGGCGAAAATGGATACAGATTTTATTAAGGCGTTGAAAGTCGGTATGCCGCCGGCCGGAGGATTGGGAATTGGCATCGATCGCCTCGTGATGTTGTTGACCAACAGTCACAGCATTCGCGATGTGATCTACTTCCCGCTGCTCCGACCCGAAGGACAGCCGGCACCGAAAGAGTAAACCAGGGATGTGACCGGCACCAGCGTATTGAGTGTCGGCGAGAACCAGCCAAAGGATTGGCCCGATGTATAAATCATTACTTTGCCTGCGATATTTGAAAACGCGCTACATTGCGCTGGCCAGCATCATCAGTATGACGCTCGGCGTCGCGACGATGATTGTCGTCAACAGCGTCATGGATGGTTTCAGCACCGACATGCGAACCCGCTTACGGGGGATCCTGGCGGATGTCATCGTGGAAACCAACTCGCTCGATGGCGAAGAGAACACGCAGGAGCTTAAAGACCGCATTCAACGCGCGGTGGGTAACGACATCGAAGGCATGACAGCCACGGTGGAAATTTACGCTATGCTCAGCGTGCAGTACGGTTCCCAGTGGCAGAGTAAGCCGGTCACCCTGATCGGCATCGACCCGGCGACGAAAGCCACGGTCGGTCCGCTGGCCAAATACCTGATGCATACCAAAGAGGGGACGGTACCTGACTGGAATCTGTCTCCCGAGGCGATGGCCTACCGTAAAGAGTGGACCACCCGGGCCCAGTGGATGGTCGATCGCTGGAATCACAATCCCCCACCACTGGAAGAAGCAGATGAGGGCAACGAGCAGGTCTCCTTCGAGGAGTCCGTCCCCCTCGAGCCGGAGCCGGAACCGAAGTTTGCCCAGGATTCCGGAGAGTCCCCCTTCGATGCGGCTGCTGAGCCAAAGGGCAGTGCACCCCAGTTTGCGGAGCAGCAGGGGAAAGCCATCAATCCTTTCAGCCAGTTCGATAAAAAAGAAGATCGGGATCCGAGCGAACCTTTGAAGGCCCGCGTTTATATTGGTTACGGTCTGGTGAGTTTCCCTTACGAAGATCCAGAGACCGGCGAAACGAAAATGTTTCAGATCGTCAAGCCGGGCGATGATATCAAAATCAGTACCGTTACCGCCGGACATCCACCTGAGCCAACACACTTTAATGCGACCGTGGTCGACCTGTTTAAGAGTGACATGAGCGAGCACGACAGCAGTCTGGTGTTCTGCAACCTGGAATACCTGCAGGAAGCCCGCGGGATGATTTCTCCTGAGAGCGGCGAACGGTCGATTACATCGATTCAGATCAAGCTGAAAAACCAGGACGATGCGGCGATGGTCGTCAGCAAGCTGGAAGAAGCCCTGCCTGCCAGTCAGTTCAGGATACGCACCTGGGAAGACAAGCAGGGACCACTGCTGGCCGCTGTAGAGGTGGAATCGGCGATTCTGAATGTGCTGCTGTTCCTGATTATTGCCGTTGCCGGTTTCGGCATCCTGGCGATCTTCTTCATGATCACGATTGAGAAGACTCGGGATATCGGCATTCTCAAAGCGCTGGGTGCCAGCTCGAACGGTATCATGTCGATCTTCCTGTCTTACGGCCTGGCGTTAGGTCTGGTGGGCAGTGGTGTCGGTGTGATCGTGGGGCTGCTGTTTGTTGAATATATCAATGAGATAGAAGGGTTTATCACGTGGCTCACCGGGAGGAAGGTCTTCGATCAGCGGATCTATTACTTCCCGGAAATTTCGACTCACGTCGAGCCGATGATGGTCTTCTGGGTGGCGATCGGGGCGATGGTAATCGCGGTTCTGGCAAGTATCCTGCCGGCCCGCAAAGCGGCCCGCTTCCATCCGGTCGAGTCGCTGCGTTACGAATAGCCGATGATTTGATTTTCCTTCTGTCAGTGACAGGTTCTGAACCAGAGTTACTAATCTGTTTTAATCGAGTATGAACTCATGACCGAGACGATTTCCATGCCTCATCCACAGTTATCAGCAATCGCCATCGAAAAAGCATACCGGAAAGACAAGCATAAAGTGCCTGTGCTGCGGGGCATCGATGTCGACGTGCAGAAGGCCGAGTTCCTGTCGATCGTGGGGCAGTCCGGTTCCGGTAAAAGTACCCTGATGCATCTGTTCGGTCTGCTCGATTCCCCGGATATCGGGGAAATTCACCTCGAAGGTCAGCGGATTGACGATCTGCCCGATCACGCCCGCGACCAGATCCGTAACCGTGTTTTCGGCTTCATTTTCCAGTTTTATCATCTGCTGCCCGAGCTGAACCTGCTGGAAAATGTGCTCTCGCCGCTGATGATCCGCTATTCCACCTGGGAATACTGGAAGCAGAAAAAACAGTTCAAACAGGATGCGCTGGAGATCATCGAAAAAGTCGGTCTCTCGCACCGTATCAAGCACCGTCCCTCGGAAATGTCGGGCGGGGAAATGCAGCGGGCCGCGATTGCCCGGGCCCTGATTGCCAAGCCTCAGATCCTGCTGGCCGATGAACCGACGGGAAATCTGGACAGCAGCACCGGCAAAGAAATTATGGACCTGCTCACCAGCTTGAATGAGCAGGATCAGCTCACTATTATCATGGTTACGCACGACAACGCGATCGCCGCCCAGGCGCATCGAACAGTTCGTCTGACGGAAGGCCAGATCGAGGTTCTGGGCAAATCTCATCCCACCTCGGCATCAGCCTAGATACAAACGGTCAGTATTTACTGTTCGGGTTGAACCGCTGTCGCCTGCGTAGTGTCTATGGCATACGCACAGCGTATGATGCTTCTGTCTGAAATGGATTTCGCCGATTCCCCACACAGGATGGAAAGTCCGCCAAAACCTGCCAGCTGCGTTCTGGCCCAGTTTGAGAATGGTACCCGAGTCACATGTCGCTCCAAGTTTATATTGACGGAAAACTGCTTCCCAAGGAAGAGGCGAAAATCAGTGTCTTCGATCATGGTCTGCTCTACGGCGACGGTGTCTTTGAGGGGATTCGGGTTTACGGTAAAAAAGTCTTCCTGATGCAGGAGCACATCGACCGTCTCTATGAGAGCGCACTGGCGATCCGCCTGGAGATTCCGCTCTCCAAGGAAGAGATGATCAAAGCCGTCAATGAGACTGTGGCCGCCAACGGCATTGAAGATGGTTACGTGCGACTGGTGATCACACGCGGCGCGGGTTCTCTAGGGCTCGATATTCGCCGTACCAGCAACCCGCAGGTGATTATCATCGCCGACAATATCTCCCTGTACGATCCGCAGCTGTATATCGACGGTCTGAAGATCATCACCGCAGCGACGATCCGCAACCATCCGGCAGCGCTTTCCTCACGCGTGAAGTCGCTGAACTACCTGAATAACATCCTCGCCAAGATTGAAGGGACTGACGCCGGCTGTATCGAAGCTTTGATGCTCAATCACAAAGGGGAAGTGGCGGAGTGTACCGGCGATAATATTTTCATCATCAAGAACGGCGTGCTCAAAACGCCGCCCGTGGATGCCGGTATCCTGGAAGGGATCACGCGCAACGCGGTGATCAAACTCGCCGAGGAGTCGGGAATCAAGGTCGAGCAGTCTCCCTTCACGCGGCATGACATCTTTGTCGCCGACGAATGCTTCCTGACCGGTTCTGCAGCGGAAGTCATTCCGGTGGTGGCCCTGGACGGTCGTGAGATCGGTACGGGTAAACCAGGACCGATCACCAAAGATCTGAATGAAAAGTTCAAACAGCTGACGCGCTCCTGAACCGGAATAAGGTTCTTGCAGACGGGAACGGGTCTGGTAGGATAAGAAAATACCACTCTCTGCGGTCGGATTACCGGGGAGTGGTGTTTCATCTAAGAAGCGACTTTTCTGCCCGTCTATCCTGTCAGGAATCGATCTGATGCGAAAATGCTGCCAGACCGTTATCGGCCTGTTGTGTGTCTCTGTGTTGTTCTGGTCCCTCAGCAGCGTGCAGGGTGAGCCTGAGAAGTCTGCGTCCACAGCCGGGTCGAAAAAATCCGCTTCCCTGTCACCGGAGATCAAGCAGGCTCTCTCCGAGTTCAACTCGTTGATTGGTGGCTGGCGAGGTGTGGGAATGATCAAACGTAATTCCCGTAAAGGGGCCTGGTCAGAGAAGGCGGAATGGGTCTGGAAATTTGACCCGCAGCAGTCAGGCATCGCTTATCAAGTCGAGGATGGCAAATTTCTGAAGTCGGCCCTGTTGTCGTACGATCCGGAACAGAAGACCTATCAACTGGCGACCGTCCTGCCTGATGATACGAAACGCGATTATACAGGCTCGCTAGAGAAAGACACACTGGTACTTGAATCCCAGCCGGATGCAGAGGGAGCCGTCTATCGGATCTCGATCCGCAAGCTGAATGAGAAACGGACTCTGGTTCTGTTTGAACAGCGGAACCAGGGGCAGTCATTCTATTATCGACTGGCGGAAGTCGGATATACCCGGGCCGGTACGCGGCTGGCAGCCTCGGGGAGCGGCGGTCCGGAGTGCATCGTCACCGGTGGTGCCGGCACGATTGCGGTCAGCCACAAAGGTAAGACCTACTATGTCTGCTGCAGTGGCTGTAAGCAGGCGTTTGAGGATGATCCCGAGACCTTCATCGCAGAAGCGAAGCAGAAAGCGGAAGAACGCCGGAAGCAGTCGCAGTCTCGCTGATTAGAAGTTTTCCAGCGATGAGCCCAGTTCGGTGGGAGCAGAATCTTCAGTTGGTTCTTCGAGGACGACCTCGTTTTCTTCCAGGTCCGTACGAGGCAGGGGAATACGTTCGCCCTGTTCCGCTGATTTGGACATCGGGTTCAGCCATTTCGGGAGCCGGGAGAAGCGAGAGGGCTCTTCCGATTTGGTCTGCAGAATGGCTGGTTCCAGTTCCACAGGCTGGTCCTGAGAGACAGTCTGGATTTTCGCTGGATGTTTGTCTTTCTGGGTGTAAAACTCCAGACCGAAGAATGGAGATCGCCCGTTGCTGTCCATCTGGAAAACCTTGTTTCCCAGACCCTGGCAGCCCGTCTGTGTACTCATGAGGAGTCCACTGATGCAGAGAACTCCCAGTAATCGCAGCCCATTCATTGCTTGACTTATTCCATCCTTGTCCAAGTCAATTCTGATTTATATCTGACTCCGGTGATTACGCTCAGCGCAATACCAGCCTGTATCGTCATCGGCTGTCGGAGGCCTTCAGATTTGATATTTTCCCCAGATCGATGTTTTCCGGGAAAAAATAATTTCTGCGGGGTCATCCAGACTCAGCAGTTTACAGATTTATTCCTGATCGGCTTCTTTTGCCAGTCGACTTTCGATTTCCTCAGCCGTTTCTACGGGAGGTTCGCTCTGTTTGGGCACATCACGAAAGCCGAGCGTGCTGGTGATCGGGCCATCCGAGCCCATCTGACAGCCTGTCCAGGCCAGGCCGCTCAACAGCAGGCAACATGTTGTCAGGTGTAATTGTCTACGCATTGGGATTCCTTTCCCAGTCAATTAGAAACAATACCCCAGGTAATTCGGGCGCGTTTCATAGCAGGAATCCGGTTTTGTGTGAAGAGGGATTTCATCTCCTCACCTTTTTCGGCACGCTGATTTCGACTGTTTTTCGTCCCTGTTGCCGATTCGCCACGTGTTGCTTTGAAACAACATCGCGCTAACTGACCTGATAACAGCGGGTTAAGGCTTCTCTGCTGTGAGCCCCTCAGATCGTGTTGATTTTTCAACACAGCCCGCTCAGACCGCGTGCCGCGTGCCGTGAGAATTCTTTCAACGGGCGGACTATTTTTATCTCCTTATATTTCAATGAGTTGTGATCACTGCTGTGAACGGTTTGTAAAAACTTTTTTACGCTCCGGCACGTTTGG
>NZ_JAVJSQ010000038.1 GCF_040219335.1 Gimesia sp.
TTACGGCTGGTTCGTCGATGGGACGCCGCTGGACAGCAGCGAGTTCACACTGCTGGACGGCAGCCTGCTGGCCGGTTCCGGCAGCGACGCCTTTGGTCAGATGGATCTGCTGACAGTCGTAATGCACGAGCTGGGTCACACACTGGGTCTGGAAGACCTGGACTCAGACGGTACCCTGATGAGCGAGTCGCTGGACGTCTCCGAACGTCGCCTGCCGAGTGCAGACGATCTCGACGACTTCTTCAGCGGCATCGCCGGCGGAGACAACCCGCTGCTGGACTAAATAAACCAGTCCAGCTGCAAACAGTCCCGACAGGCCCCCGGAAACTCAGGTTTCCGGGGGCTATTTTTATTGGGAGTAAAGTCTGATAGAAGATGCCGTAAACAGAGGTACTATCTTTGACTGGGGACACTAAAACAGCCACCTGAGTTCCTACCCAGATGGCTGTTCTGAAATATCAATTGTTCTTATGAACTATTTCAGTTCTTTGATTTTGATGTTTCGCCAGCTGACCTGTTTGCCAACTTTTTCAGGATGGTTACCAACACCATGTACCTGCAGGGCGATAAAGCCTTCAGAAGTGAGACCATCTTTGAGATCTGCAGCAGGGACGCCGTTGATCCAGGTCTTGATGGAATCCCCTTTGCAGACAATACGGTAGTGATTCCATTCATTCTGTTTGAATGCTTTCTGTGCCGCTTTGTTATCAGCCAGGTTGTTCAACCAGCCACGACGTGCTTCATCATAAATTCCGCCTGACCAGGCACGATCAGAGGGGTCGATTTCTACCTGGTAGCCGTGCACACGACCGGCGGGAATATTTTTCTTCTTCTCTTTGCCGTCCTCTCCGTTATAGACAATAGTTCTGTCTTCATCATGGACATTGCTGCGAATCTGGATCCCTGAGTTCAACAGCGGATCAACTTTGAAATCGACTTCGAGTTCAAAGTCTCCATAATTTCTGTCGGTACACAGAAAACTGTTGGGGGTTTTGGGGACCGAAGTGCCGACGATCGTGCCATCGACGACTTCATATTTGGCCGTACCACCTTTTTGGACCCAGCCGTCAAGAGTTTTACCATCAAACAGTGGTTTGAAGCCCTTGTCTTCAGCATAGGTGGTGATATTCATCAGGATTGCGAGGCAAAACGCAGAGAGTGTCAGTTGAACTTTCATAGTTTATCCATCAGGTTAAGTTTTTTAAAATTGCCAGAAAACGGTTGTCAGGCAGCATTATGACTGAGAGAACGGGAGGATACCAGTCATAAAACAGAGTTTCCTTCCGCGTCCGAGTCAATCAGCGTCGATAGATCAAGCTCTGCTAATCGATGCGGTTTAGAATCAGCAGACGAAAGTCCATCACCTGCTCACCAGGGATCTCAAGTGCCCGCAGGGTCAACTCACCAGTCCCTTTGGAAAGCTGGATGTTCCCTAAGACCAGTGGCTGAAAATCCTTGACCAGGGACTCTGATCGTTGCGCCCGGTCCTGTTCTGCACCAACGAGAGGAGGATCGTGCGCTTCAGTAATCTTGCCTGTCAGGCGACTGTCTTTGAAGCTCAGTTCGACGGTCGAACCGACATCACCTGCCGGGCAGGTATAATAGAGTATCGCCTCGTATGTGCCTGCCTGATCCACTTCTGCATCCCAGGTGATGCTGTCTTGTGGGCTGGTCCAGTTGTAAAAGAAGCTGCAGTTGGGATGCCGGGACGAACGTTTGATCTCACCGTGAGAAATGGCATCACGGGCAGGCAGTTGAGTCGATTTCGCGCCGCCATACCCAATCAGGAAAGGACGGCTATCTTGGGGATAGCCGTCAGGCCAGACTGACTTTTTCCAGTCTTTGACTGCCTGTTTGAGCTTCTGAGTAACTTCAGGCCGTTCACCGGCGATGTCTTTCCGCTGGCCGGGATCCTGAGTCATGTCATAGAGTTGTCCTTTCTCAGAGAGCCGATACTGATCGGTACGGACACTGACTCGCTGACGCAGGCTGGAGAAGATCATCCGGTTCGGCCAGGAATTGGCGTTCCCCATGATCAACGGTTTGAGGCTCACGCCGTCAATCGGCTTTGGTTCGGGACGTTTAATCCCAGCCAGATCGGTCAAGGTTGGCAGGAGATCAATCGCACCAGCGACCTGGTTCACCTGACGTCCTGCGGGGATATGTCCGGTCCAGCGGATCACAAACGGAGAGCGCACACCGCCTTCATCCAGCGAACCTTTCTTGCCTTTCATGTCCCCGTTCCAGCGAAAACCGTTGGGGCCATTATCGGAGAAGTAGAGCACGATGGTCTCATCTTGGATTCCGAGTTGATTCAGTTTCTTCAAGACGCGTCCGACGTTCCAGTCCACATTTTCACACATGGCCAGCGCAGCGCGGAGATGATCTGACTGTTCTTTCTCCGGGTCGCGATGATGCATCTTCAGCTTTTTCTCTGAAAAACGATCCCAGTATTCGTCAGGGACCTGCATGGGGGAGTGAGGAGTGCAGTAAGGCAGATAGGTAAAGAACGGTTTGTCGCGTTTTACCTGCTGATCGATGAAGGCAATCGCTTTGCTGGTGAGGTCATCGGTAATGTATCCCTCACCTTTCACAAACGTACCATTGTGATCGAGCATGGGGCTGAAGTAGTGTCCCCAGTGTCCTGAAGTGAATCCGTAATACTCATCAAAGCCTTTGGCATTGGGATGATTCGGATATTGAGTGCCGTTATGCCATTTGCCAAAAGCGCCGGTCGCATAGCCGGCTGCCTTGAACGCCTGGGCCACCGTAAATTCATCGGAATTGAAGCGTTCTTCCCCTTTGGAAACTCCGGTCGTCCCGGTGCGGGCGTGGTAGCGTCCGGTGAGAAAGGCAGCACGAGTGGGGGCACAGACCGCGCCTACATAAAAGTGATTAAACCGCACACCCTCTTTTACGAGCGAATCAATATTCGGAGTATGCAGATTCGTGTTGCCATTATGACTGACATCTCCCCAGCCCTGGTCATCTGCAAGGAAGACAACAATATTGGGATGTTTCTGATCGTTTGCCAGAAGGTTACCGGTCAGCAGGCAGGCCAGCAGACCGAGTGTAAGAATTGGTTTCATATTAGTTGCTCTTGAATAAGGAACGCTGAAGCAAGTCTATACGCTGAAGCAAGTCTATGTGGTTGGAATTCATGGTAGCGGATTTCATCTGGCAGTTCACGTATGTGGAGAAGGAAAACTGACAACGGGCTTTTTGATAAGAAGGTTTTTTAATTGCTTTCTCGAACCCACTTGTGCCATCATGAAGAGGCATGAATTGCGCTCACCCTGATTTGGTACTGATAACAGAGGCTACGGGAAGAAATACTCAGCCTCTGGAGTGGAGTGAAAATACCACTGATGGATTCTCCAGCAGACAGCCTCTCCCTGAATGATTCTAAACCGACACGGGTGCGTTATCTGGTACTGGCTGGTTTAAGCAGTGGTTTTCTACTGGCCTATCTGCCACGCGCGGGACTGGCTCCTCTGGCGACTACGATTCAGCAAGATCTCAGTCTGGATGATCTGCAGATGGGACGCGTGCTGGCTGCTTTTTATGCCGGTTATTTCCTGTTTCAGATTCCGGGAGGCATACTGGGACAAAAGCTGGGGAATCGGCTGGCGTTACCTTTGCTCCAGTTGACAGCAGGCATTGCGAATCTGTTAACAGCCCTGGCAGCTTCATTCGGACTGATCTGGTTTTCACGTCTGTTGCTGGGACTGGCCCAGGCCGGTATGGTTCCCTGTTCGGCACAAGTGATTAAGAACTGGATTCCCGAAGCGAAACGCGGTACAGCCAGTTCTCTGATGGGCAGTTTTATGTCCGTGGGGAGTATCATCGCCACAGGGGCGACTGCCGCATTGGTTGATCCGTTGGGTTGGCGTCTGCCCCTGGTATTGTTCAGCCTGTTCTCTGTCAGCTGGATGTTCCTTTTTTTTCTGTTGTTCCGCGATCGTCCCCAGGATCACCCAAAGACGAATCATGCTGAAGTGGAACTGATTAACGCAGCTGACAGGAATGCCGTCTCAGAAAACAAGGCAACAAGCTCAACGCCGATTCGTCAGTTATTCATGCGAATGGTCTCGAATACGAGTCTCTGGCTGTTCTGCCTGCAGTCCGTCTTCCGGGCGTTTGGATACGCATTCTTCATTACCTGGTTGCCCGCTTACCTGCAGCAGTCCAGTGGAGCTTCTGTGCAGAAAGCGGGACTGCTGGCGATGCTGCCGCTGACAAGTATCGTGTTGGGGACCCTCGCGGGAGGCCGTCTGATCGATCTGATTTATCAATGGACGGGCAATAAATACTTCAGCCGTTCGCTGCTCAGTGCCGGGTCCGCGCTGATCTGTGCCGTTTGTATTCTGCTGGCCAGTCAGGTCCCTGCTGAAGATGCCGTCTATCTGATTTCCTGCGGAACGTTTCTCTCCGGCATGGGGAATCCGGCGATCTGGGTGACGTCAATGGATCTGGGAGGCAAGCATACATCGGTCATTATCGCGATAGTGAATATGGCAGGCGTCGTGGGTGGCTATCTCTCACCCATCGCCGTCGGCGCCTTATTCACTTACATCAAAGCAATGCCGGTACCGGAGTGGAATCTGGTACTGTACCTCTTTGCTGGAATCTATCTGGGCGCAACCTTGAGCTGGGCATTGATTAATCCCCGTAATTCCCTGTCTGAAATCTGAGGACTGAGTTTCAGAGATAGTGAACGTTGTTTAAGAAGGGAAAGTCCCCTCAGGAAATTCCAGCTCAACTGTCGCCTTTGCCTGCTTGTCCGGTTAAACTAAGGGGACCACTTATTTCATTCCGGTAGATTATCTCCCCGTAAAATTTCTGAAACTGAGCCCGGTTTGTCTGCAACACGATCAAACCTCACATGCTCCCTGTGACTCTGGCGCGAGTCTGGAAATGAACCTCATGATTGGGAAATTCAAAAGTTTACTCCTGCTGACTGCTCTGCTTTTACTCTCCCTGGGAAAATCGGAAGCAGCTGAGCGACCGAACATTGTCTTTTTCTTCGCCGATGATCAAACCACCAGCACGGTTGGCTGTTACGGCAATCAGGTGATCCAGACACCCAACATTGATGAACTTGCCAAACGAGGCACTCGTTTTGAAAAAGCATACGTGAGCCAGCCAATCTGCTGGGTCAGTCGGACGACAATTCTGACCGGATTAACGGGACGCAGTTACGGAACTCCCTCGAATCCGGAACAGGCACGGCCCGACGCGGTGCAGACGCTGTATACAGATCTGCTGCGAGAGCAGGGCTATCGAACCGGTTTCTATGGGAAATGGCATGCGAAGATGCCAAAAGATTTCAAACGGGAAGGGCACTTTGATGAGTTCGAAGCGATCAGCCGCAATCCTTACTACAAGAAGCAACCGGATGGCAGCCTGCGGCATGAGACCGAATTAATCGTTGATCGTGGAATCGAATTCGTCAAATCGCAGCCCAAGGGGAAACCATTCGCATTGAATCTGTGGTTCAATGCCTGTCACGCTGAAGACAGTGACCGACGGCCCGGAATTGGACACTTTCCCTGGCCGCGTGCTGTCGATGGTATGTATGAAGACATTGAAATCGCGCCCCCTCGTCTGGGAGATCCCGAGATCTTCAATGCACAACCGAATTTCCTGCAGACCACGATCAACCGGGAACGTTATTTCTGGCGCTGGAATACGCCTCAGAAATATCAGACAAACATGCGGGCTTACTACCGCATGGTCAGCGGTATCGACGGAGCAATCGGTCGGTTCCGGAAAGCACTGGATGAAGCCGGGCTCGCTGATAACACAATTATCGTATATTCAGCTGATAACGGCTACTACATGGCCAATCGGGGTTTTGCCGGAAAGTGGTCACACTATGAAAATGCTCTCCAGGTACCACTGATTGTCATGGATCCGCGTGTTCCGAAAGAAGAACAGGGCAAAGTGACTGACGCATTGGCGCTGAATCTTGACCTGCCCGCAACGTTTCTGGACTGGGCCGGTGTGGACGTTCCCAAACGATACCAGGGACAAAGTCTCCAGCCCGTCGTGAAGGGAACGAAACCAGCCGACTGGAGGGCTGAAACATTCCATGAACATTTCGCAGTACGCAATCGAATTCCAGCCTTCGAAGGAATTCGTGACGGAAACCTGAAATATGTACGCTACTTTGACCACGATAACTACGAGTTTCTGCATGACCTAGAAGCAGATCCAGATGAACTGATCAATCTGGTGGGAAATCCCGAGTATGCAGAGAAGCTTCAGGCACTCAGAGATCGCACGACAGAGCGAGTCAAAGAGCTGGGAGGCCCTTTGGATCCACTGCGCGGTGGATTTCGGGATTCCACGGTTCCCTATCCGGTGGCTTCTGCAGCCGTTGGTGCCCGCGCGGATAAGGATGGTTTTGTTAGCGTCTTCGACGGCAAAACCCTACGGCACTGGACCGGCGATCCACAATACTGGTCTGTTGAACAAGGGGCTCTGACGGGTAAAACGGATGGTTCTCTGAAGATGAATCGTTTCATTACCTGGAAAGATTCCACGATTCGTAACTTTGACTTACGAGTCAAAGTGAAAGTGACGGAGGGGGGCAACAGCGGGATTCAGTATCGGGGAACCTCTCGTCCCGATCTCGGACTGGATATCGTAACCGGCTATCAATGTGATGTGGTGGCCAACAATCCGAATTACAATGGTATGCTCTATGAGGAGAAGGGACGCCGAATTCTCTCGCATACAGGCGAAAAAGTCATCATCGCACCTGATGGTCAGCCCTGGGTGGTTGGTAAGATGCCCGTCAAAACGTTTGCTCCCGATGAATGGCATGATTTCCGAGTGCTGGTACGCGGCAATCATCACGAGCACTGGATTGATGGTCACAAGACTGCGGACCTGATCGACCTCGATCCCAAAGGTCGGGCACTGGAAGGTGTGCTGGCCGTTCAGGTGCACGTCGGACCGAAGATGAAAATTCAATACAAGGATTTCAAAATCAAGCATCTGCCAGACAATCTGCCTTTAGAGCAGGCTCAGGATCATCCGATTCCCGCAGATGCTTACGGTGTTCGCCCCCAGGGACGCCTGCCCAAGAACTGGAAGCCGCCGGTTTATGGCAAACAGTAATCGGCTACCCGCTGTTTCTGAAAGAGTGCTCGCTACGGTTTGACAACTGATCCCACCTTAGACAGTGATGGAGTTCACAATGCGGATTTCACTTCTGCTGGCTGGCGTACTGTGGTGTTTCACTTTCGTGCTGGATACGGGAACCGCTGCGGAACAGTATCTGGTCAGGGAAGGGCAGGCAGAAGCAGAAATCGTAATTGATCCTGCAGCTCAGCGCAGCACGCGTCTGGCTGCCCAGGAACTTCAGAATTATCTGAAAAAGATTTCGGGAGCAAAACTAAAAATCGTCACTGAGACGACCGCTAATGTGCCGGTCAAAGTTTTGATCGGATCGAGTAAAGAAGCAGAAAAGCGGGGACTCACAGCTGCCGGGTTGAAAGCAGGAGCCTACCGGATCGTTGCCGGCGATAACTGGCTCGCAATGATTGGCGATGATACCAATTTCGTGCCGATTGAACCCTGGCCCCGTAATCATCGTGATCTAGCCAGTGGTAAAGTACAGGCGGCCTGGAATGCGATTACCGGTGAGCACTGGGGATATCCCCATTCACAACTCTACAAGCATTACACCGGTTCAACCGGTCTGTTTGGAACGCCTGACGAGCAACTGGTTGATAAAGCAGGTCAGGTCAATGTGTGGGGCTTTGACGAAAGAGGTTCCTTCAACGCGGTCTGCGGATATTTGCGGCGACTGGGCGTGCGCTGGTATCTGCCCGGAGAACTGGGCGAAATCGTTCCCCGCCAGAAAACGATTCCACTACCAGTGATCGACGAAACGATACAGCCCGATTTTCCACTGCGGACGATTAACTTCCGTTTTGGTGTCTATGGCCGCGATGCTGCTCTGTGGGCGATGCGACTGGGAGTACGACAGCCCTATGGTCGTCAGGCTGCCCATGGGCTGGATCATATGACGCACAATGCAGAGACGCTCGAAAAGCATCCTGAATGGTTTGCCCTTTATGGCGGAAAACGTGATACCCAACCGGGGAAACGTCTGAATCAGCTATGTTATTCGAATGAGGAACTGTTCCTGCAGACCGTGCGCTATGTGCGGGCTCAGTTTGATCATTTCGATATGGATGTTGTATCGGTGATGCCTCCCGATGGTTATACCGCGATCTGTCAATGTGAGCATTGTGCAGGCAAGGATACTCCCGAACGAGGTTACCGCGGCGCATTTTCCGATTATGTCTGGGAGTTTGTGAATCGAGTGGCCAGAGAGGTTCGTAAAACGCATCCGGATCGCAAAATCTCCAATTGTGCCTATGGAACTTATACGCAGCCTCCTGAAAAGATCGACCGTTTCGAACCCAACGTGCAGGTGATTATTGTGGGGGGAAGAAGACCGACGTCTGCAGACCGGGAAGAACTCCGCCAGTTGCGTGACGCCTGGGTAAAAAAGACAGCGAACCCGATCATTATCTTCGAAAACTATCCCTTTACCGGACGGGGCTTCTATCTGCCGGCCTTTATTCCTCACGTACTGGGGGAGAGCGTCAACGAGACCAAAGGGATTTCTAAAGGAGAAGACATCTGGCTCACGATGGATTTTGGCGAGAATGCGATCGGCTATAACCACTTTCTGATTTACTTCACCGCGCGGATGTACTGGGGGGGGAAAGACCAGGATGTCGATTCCCTGTTCAATGAATACTGTGAGCTGTTTTACGGACCTGCTGCTCAGGAAATGCGCACCTTCTTTCTATACTGTGAAGAACACTGGCGCGAGATGGAGCAAGAGGCCGAAAAGGCCAGTCGCGCACTGGAGCTGTTTTCTGTCGCGAAAGCGAAAGTGAAAAGTGACTCAGTGTATGGGCGTCGGATGGCACTCATCGATAATTTCCTCAACGGATTGAGAAATAAAAGTAATCAACTGGCACAGAAACGGGGGCCGGTTCCTGTTTTAAGGCTGGTGGGTGATCCCCGAGGCGAAATTGTAATTGATGGGCAACTCGATGATCCACTCTGGCAAAACTGCCCAACCGCTTCGACAGGAAGCCTGCGTGAACTGCAGACCGGACGCTTGCCCGTTTATGGAACTTCGATTAAATCACGCTGGGTGGGTCATGATCTCTATTTTGCGATCCGTTGTGAGGAAGCACCGGGCGAGCAGCCCCGCAGTACAACAACAAAAAATGAAGATCAGGCAATCTGGTTTGGTGATGCGATCGAAATTCTGCTCAGCACCGAGTCACATAGTTATTATCAACTGGCCATCAACCCTGCCGGGGTGCTGATTGACCTCGATCGAGGGGCTGATAAGGGAGACTGGTTCCGCTGGGATTCACAGGCTGAGGTCGCGACCCAGATCAAAGACGGCTACTGGACTGCTGAGGTGCGGATTCCCGTTGTGCAGGATGAAAACGATCCCCTGCATCAGGTAATCGGACATCGTCCTACAGTGAGCCTTCCCTGGCACATCAATGTCTGTCGTCAACGTATACGAGACAATGGTTCTGAATACTCGGCATTCGCGCCCACCGGAACTTCCGGGTTTCATCAGCCGATGAAATTCGCTTACTTTTATCGGGGACTGTCACACCAGTTCGAAGCCGACCCGAGTGTGACAGACTACCTGATTACAAGCAAAAAGGCAGAGACGCTGATGCGGCGTCGTAAGTACCAGGCCGCACACGACCTGTTTATGGCCCTGTCTGCAGAGAATAATGTCACGGACCTGCAGAAATCTGTGGCACTCCAGCAGGCGGCGGAATGTGCCCGTCACCTGAAACAGGAATCACAAGCGGAATCGCTGGCTGAAAAAATACCACTCGATACCGTGGCGAAGACAGTGCGGATGCAGAACCTGCTGGCACAGCGAAACTATGCTGAGTTGATTCAGCAGTTCCAATCTGAGAATTTTCAGACCTGGCCATTCAGTCAAGTCGGAGAAGCCGCTCTGGCGCGGGGAATGGCCCGTTTACGAATGAAGCAGGGAGAGGCTGCTGAGACCGATCTGACACTGGCGTTGAATTATACCCCGGATCCACGCATCCAATCGCAAATCCTCCTGTTGCTGGGAGAAAACAGAGAACACAATCTGGCGGATGAAGCTGGGGCTCTGAAGGCGTATCGTCAGAACTACGAGGGCGCAGGACGAGTAGGTTCAGCAGATCAGTTCCGCTCAATTGAGGGAGCGGCTCGAATTCTCACGAAACAGGGGAAATACGACGACGCATTACAGGCGCTGGAAAAAGCCGAGATCGATCAACTCAAAGGATTCTGGCGCCATGAAATGCAACTTGCGAAGGGACACACGCTGGCTGCTGCGGGTAAAAAGCAGGCCGCGGAGCAGATTTACCAGAGTGTGTTGCAGGACAAGACCTCATCTTCAGGACACCGCCAGCAGGCTGAGGAACAACTCAAACAACTGGGGGCACCCTGATTCTAAAGTGATCAAGGGGTTGGCTTTAAAGGTCCCTGCATCTTCTCAAGCGTGTCTTGTAAGGAAGCATAGTTGCGTTTTGCTTTTCCTGATAAAGCATCTGTTTTCAGGGGAGACTTCTCCAGCGGGTCCTGTTTGAGATCGAAAAAGCGGCCGTCATCGTAGAGTTTCCAGTTCAGCGAGCGAACACACCGTTTACCCCGGTGTTCAATAAAGATCCAATCGCGACGATCTTTTCCGGAAGCACCCTCGAGAACTTCAGCAAAACTGACTCCATCCCGGGGAACGCCATCATTCTTGAGTCCGGCGACATCCGCGACCGTCGGCAGGTAATCGGTCAGGTCGACCATGGTGTTGACTTCCTGACCTGCCTTGATGTGGCCCGGCCAGTTTGCGATCAGGGGGACCCGGGTTCCGGTGTCATCCAGTTTGCCTTTACCGCCGGGGACGATTTTGTTGTTTTGTACCGAAACCACTTTAGGGCGCACCATCTTTCCCTGTTCGTTAACATACAGGTAGCTCGCGGCGGGGGTTCCGTTATCGGTGGTGAAGAGGACCAGGGTATTGTCGCGGACTCCCATTTCATCCAGGGAAGCTACCAGGCGACCTACCATGTCATCCATGGATGTCATCATCTCAGCAAAAGTCAGCCAGTGCCCATCATGTGCGTAAGCGACATGCTTTCCTTTCAGGTCATCAGTCACATCATGACAGAGGGCCATAGGGTAATAGGCAAAAAACGGCTTCCCCTCTTTATGGCTCTCTTTCATGAAGTCAATCAGAAAATCGGTGTAAATATCCGGTCCATATTTGCCCTCAGTGTTTTTCAGCTGCTTGCCATTCTGGTAAATCAGTGGATCATGATAACGGCCCCCTTCATGCCAGCCAAACAGACACCACTTGTCAAAACCGACGCGGCTGGGATGATCCAGGTCGTTTTTCATGAAGCAGAGCTGCCATTTCCCGGCAACTGCAGTCGCATAGCCGGCCTGCTGCATGCGATCGCCAATACAGATTCCCTCAGCAGCGTCTGGAAAGTCTCCCCATTTCGAGCCTGCTTTACCAAACCGGAACGGATAACGGCCGGTCATCAGGCAGACACGCGAGGGGTGACAGACGGGCATCGAGTATGCTTGATTGAACTTAAGCCCTCCCTGGGCCAGCTTATCAATGTGGGGAGTCGGATAGCTCTGTCCCCCGTAACAGCCGATGGCGTCACTGCCCACATCATCTGCCATAATCAGCAGAATGTTGGGTTGGGACTCAGCAGCAGACAGGACAGCCGGGGAAATGAACAGCAGCGCGAACGCCAGTGTATAAACAAACTTCAGGGCAGGCATGGGGAAACTCCTCAGGGGGTAGTAGATATCAATGCTTTCAGATCGGGTAAATCATAATAACGCAATCCAGCATGAACCGCGTTGTGGATGTGCTGGTGTGCATCCGGTGTCTTCATTAACGATCTCCAGGACGGAATTCCGCCCCTGGCAGTTAATTCAGAAATCAGCGCTGGCTCAAGAGCGGCAGCATGAAGTCCCGCCGGGGTAAGTTCTCCCCCGGTAACGAGACGCAGCGACTCCGCCTGTTGTTGGGTTTTCAACCACCGGGCACAGGTCAACAGATCTTCTGTCCGCAAACCCAGCCAGGAACGTCCCAGCATGTAAGCGATGTAATAATCGGCGCCGAAGAACCGCCAGTTGCGGGTTGTGGTTTCGCCTGTGTCACGAACTTCGACGATGAGTACCGGATGCCCTTGGCGATGCAGTTGCCGCGCTTCTTTGACTGCGCTGTTCATTCCCGCTGCGGGAGCCAGCAGGACAGGCGGGGCGGATCCTCCGGGCCAGTACAACGCAGGGAGGACAATACCCGGCTCAGGATGGATGATCAGTCGCAGAGGTTCATCACGGTTCGAGCCAGGCTGCAACTGTTGTGACTTTGCACGTCTGCCATTCGAACCGACGAGTTCAACGCGCGGCTCTGGCAGGTGCTGCAATTTTCGAATTCCAGTTACCTGGCGGACCAGGTCGCGCGTCAGGGGAGATCGCTTCAGGGCCAGTCGCCGTTCTTCAGCCTGATTTACTTCGAGCAGCGAACGGGCCAGAGGCAGTTGTTGTACCTGGCCGCTGGGTGTGACCTGCAATTCCCGATCTGTATAGATCTTGACAGGGGACTCTTCGAAAACGTTGATCTGACGTCCCTGCAACCAGCGTGCAAAGAAACGGGCGGCTCCTTCTCTGAGTCGTTGGCTGAAACCATGTTTTTCATTGGCTTCGATCAGTGAAATCCGTTCCGGATATCCGAGCAGGGTGTAGGCCCGCTTGGCCTGTCTGAAGGCATCCCAAGTGCCTTCAATCGGCACAAAATCATGCGTCGCAGCCAGGATGAGTGTTGGTTTAGGGGCACGACTGAGGATGAAGTCCGGGTGATCAAAACCTTCGCGGATTTGGGCATACAGATTCTGCTCGGCATCACCGGGACCGGGGCTCTCGTTTTTCTCGCGATGGGTGGTCATGAAACAACCGGGGGCTGCAGCCTGGATCCGTTCATCATAGGCCATCAAAAAACTGGTGAGGTTACCTCCTCCGGAATTGCCTGTGCAGCCAATTCGTTGCGCGTCGACATCGGGACGACTGCAGAGATAATCAAGAGCACGGACTGCATCCCAGACCATGTAGCCACCAAGGCTGCGTCCCAGCAGTATCGGCGCGACTCCCAGTTCCTGGTGTTCATGACTGGCACGATGTGCTGGTTTGCCGTCGGAATCGATGATCTGTTTGCGTTCTCCCTGACCGATGGGATCAAAGCAGAGCACTACGAAACCCTGTTTAACCAGCAACTGGTTTGCTTTCTGGTAAGATTCGTACGCTTTCCCGTTTTCACTATGTCCCAGGGGATGCAGGATGGCCGGGAAGGGGCCCGGTCCATCGGGACGATACAGGTTCGCGGTCACATAAAAACCAGGCTGGCTCTCAAAGTAGAGTTTTTCGATCGTGAATCCATCGGCTTCTATCGTGCCGGTAACCATGGGATTCAAAGGAGTCCGTGGCGGCATCTCTCCCAGACACATACGTAATGTCTTTCGCCGTTTCTGCTGATATGCGGTGAAGCGTTCTGGTGAACTCAGTGCCTGCTCGAATTCTGTTCGACGTTCATCGAGTGCCCGATGACTCTGTCCGCGCAACCAGCTGCGCATCATCTGCTGTGTTTTGTCTGCATTGAAATCGGGAGGCAATACGCGATAGGGTTTCTGGGCCAGGCTTTCGCTGCAGATGGAGCTTAGAATGATGACCAGGCTGAGAATAAATGACTTCACGGAAGTTTCCGTTCTGACAGGTTGGACGCTGGGGTAAGTTGGGTCTGACTTCATCCTAACAGCTCACTTTCACTCAAGTCCAGTGTGATTGATGTCCCGCTATGAGAGGACCCGATAATTGAAATCGGTGTCGAGAGTCAGTTGCGCATTTGTGATACCCGGTACCTGATGGCTATAATTAACTTTCAATCTAGTGTGTTACCCGTCTAAGTCAAACCTTTCTATCGACTGTTTTATGTCATCAAAGAGCCACATCAGGGGAGTTAACAGATGCGCTTTTCTGGAATTACCTGCCTTATCCTGGTACAGCTGTTCGTATCAGCTGTCTTAGCAGGAACGCCTCGACCGGATATGGTCATCTTTCTCTCAGACGATCATACCTGGCGTGATTCCTCAGTCTATGGCTCTCCCGATATCAAAACTCCCAATATGGATCGCCTGGCGGCCCAGGGGATGACGTTCAACAACGCGTTTGTTGCTTCTCCCAGTTGTGCCCCCAGTCGCGCCGCGTTGCTCACAGGATTGTATCCTGCCAATAACGGAGCAGAACCGAATCACTCACGGCCACGGGCCGAAATCAAGAAGTTGCCCGCGTACCTGCAGGAACTGGGATACGAGGTCGTCTCATTCGGCAAGGTCGGCCATTATAAACAGACGCCTGAATACGGGTTCGACATCGCCCGTCATTTTCGCTATCACGAAGACATCGCCATTCTCAAAGCCATTGAATGGCTCCAGCAGCGCGAGAGTGAAAGGCCACTCTGTCTGTTTGTCGGTACCAACTGGCCTCACGTACCCTGGCCGGAAGAGATTGGCGACATCGATCCCGCCGCATTGCAGGTACCTCCTCATCATGTGGATACGCCGGTCACGCGAGAGTGGCGGGCGAAATACATGGCCGCCATTCAGACTATGGATCGCGAACTGGGGCAAGTCTATGACGTGGCTCGACAGAAACTGGGAGATGATGTCTTCTTTCTGCATACCAGCGATCATGGCGCACAGTGGCCGTTTGGAAAATGGAATCTGTATGACGAAGGGATTCGCACCCCATTGATTGTCAGCTGGCCGGAGCAGATCAAACCGGGGGTTCGTACAGACGCGATGGCATCCTGGATTGATATTCTTCCGACACTGATCGATGTCGCCGGAGGCACGCCCCCTGACTCCATTGATGGCCGCAGCCTGCTCCCCGTCTTGAAAGGGGAAACAACCACACATCGCGAGGTTATCTTCACCACGCATTCGGGGGACGGTGATAACAATGTCTACCCGATGCGGGCTGCTCGAACGCTGGATGGCTGGAAGTACATCCGTAATCTGCATCCCGAGTTCCGGTTTACCAGTCACGTGACGAATGCACGTGCCAAGAACGGCTATTGGGACAGTTGGGTTCAAAAGGCAATCGCCCATCCCCAGGCACGACAGAAGGTGCGACGTTATCTCGAACGACCGGATGAAGAATTGTACCAGGTCAATACTGATCCCTATGAGCAGCAGAATCGAGTCAATGAACCTGAGCAGGCGGAACGTCTGCGCATGCTGCGAGAACAGGTCGATGACTGGCTGGCGGAAACGGGAGACCAGAAAAATGTCTATGGCCGACCACAGCGGATTGCCGCTGAGGATAAACCGAATGTGATCATGGTCTTCATTGACGACATGGGCTGGTCTGATCTCTCCTGCTTTCAGGGAACTGCTGTCAAAACAGATAATATTGATCGGCTGGCTGCCGAGGGAATCCGATTTACGAATTTTTATGTGAATTCACCCATCTGCTCTCCGTCGCGGGTTGCTTTGACCACAGGACAATATCCTCAGCGCTGGCGAATCAATTCTTATCTGGCGCAACGCAAAAAGAACCGGGAACGCGGGCTGGCGCAGTGGCTGGATCCCAAGGCACCTGTGCTGGCGCGGGAACTGAAGCATGCGGGGTACGCGACAGGGCACTTTGGAAAATGGCACATGGGCGGCCAGCGGGATGTGGGAGAAGCGCCTTTGATCACCCGCTACGGTTTTGATCATAGCCTGACGAACTTTGAAGGCCTCGGCCCACGTGTTTTGCCTCTGAAGGACGCCTATGATGGAAAGCCTCCCCAGAAACATGATCTCGGTTCCGCCAACCTCGGACATGGTCCCATTCGCTGGGAAGATCGTTCCGTCGTAACGGCCGCTTTTGTAAAAGACGCTCTGAACTTTATCGATCAGGCTGAAGCGACGGGCCAGCCTTTCTATCTGAACCTCTGGCCCGATGATGTCCATTCTCCATTCTTTCCGCCCGAAGTCATGCGTGATGCGACGGACGGAAGTAAACGGGCCCTCTATTACGCGGTTCTCAAAGCCATGGATCAGCAGTTGGGGGCATTGTTTGATCGCATACGAAATGACGTGAAACTGAAAAATAATACATTGATTCTGATCGCGTCCGATAATGGTCCTGAAACCGGCGCTGGTCTTGCCAATCCATTGAGGGGGGCCAAGACCTGGCTTTATGAAGGAGGTGTTCGTTCGCCGCTGATCGTCTGGGGGCCGTCGCTGATCAATCCAAAAGCTGCTGGCACAACAAACAATACGTCCGTACTCAGTGCCTTGGATTTAAACCGCTCGCTGTATTCACTAACGGGTACAGAACTCCCACTGGGAGTCCAGCTCGATGGCGAGGATCTGGCTGATACGTTGCTGGGAAAAGAAATACAGAGCAGACAGGCACCGCTGTTCTGGAGACGTCCCCCCGATCGACCGGGGACCAGGAAAGAACCAAATCCGGATCTGGCCGTCCGTGAGGGGAAATGGAAGTTTTACATGAACTACGACCAGACAGGGATTCAGCTCTACGATCTCCAACAGGATGTCTCGGAAACCACGAACCAGGCATCACAACAACCAGATCTGGTCAAACGCTTGCAGCAGGCGGTCAACGACTGGAATTCCAGTCTTCCTGCAGACGCCGGAGATCCCAACTGGCGGCCGAAAAAGAAACCTGCCAAGACAGGAAAGGCAAAGGCCGCAAACTGAATTTTGAGTCTCATTATTCTCTCCAGAATGCCTGTATTGAGTGATGATCTCACGCTTGGAGTGGATCTGCTGAAAAAAGTTAGGATTCATAAGAAAAGATTGAATTGATCGAATTCATCGGCTAGAATCAGACTACCGATCAAGATATGTTCATGCGTCGGTCCCTGCTCGCATCATCCTACCCAAATAGCGTGACCCTATGAGATTACGTTCCTTCCACACAATGGTAGCGTGTCTGGTGTTGTTTCTGTCAGGAATCACATCGACTGTCACTGCCCAGACTCCACTGCATCAGCAGATCGATCAGCTTATTGCTGAAGGAAAGCCGCAGTTTGAAAAACAGGCTGCTCCTCTGGCCGATGATGCCACGTTCCTGAGGCGGGTGACCCTGGACCTGACCGGGACCATTCCCACAGCTGATGAAGTTCGAACCTTTGTCGCGGATTCGTCTCCCGACAAACGCAGCCAGCGGATCGACCAGTTACTTGCCTCACCAGAACACGCCCGACGGTTACAGTATCTGTTCGACACGATGTTGATGGAGCGTCGACCGGGCAAATATGTGAAGACAGCTGAATGGGAAGAATACCTGCGTCAATCTTTTCTGGAGAACCGTCCCTGGGATGAACTGGTTCATGAAATTCTGACTGTCGACGGAACAGATAAGACAACACGACCCGCGGCCCGTTTTCTGTTGGATCGGGAATTAAAATCCGAAGTCGTGACGCGCGATCTGGGCCGTATTTTTCTCGGACGCGATCTGCAATGTGCCCAATGCCATGATCATCCCAACGTGAATGATTACCTGCAGCGACACTACCATGGTCTGGATGCCTTCCTGAGCCGCAGCTATCTCTTCAAAGATCCCAAGACCAAGCAGGCCTCGATCGGTGAAAAAGCCGAAGGCCAGGTCTCCTTTACCTCCGTGTTTACCAAAGAAGAGGGGATGACCGCCCCCCGGGTACTGGATCTTCCCGAAATTCCAGATCCGGCGGACGCGAAAAAAGCGTACAAAGTTAAACCCGCAAAGAATGTGCGTTCGGTCCCTGTTTACAGTCGACGTTTGCAACTGGCGGATGCACTGACCAGTCAAAATAACGGGGCGTTCCAGAAGAACATCGTTAACCGTCTCTGGGCCATGATGATGGGGCAGGGCCTGGTTGAACCACTCGATATGTGGCACTCGGATAATCCTCCGACCCATCCGAAAATCGTGTCGCTTCTGAGTGAAGAGCTAGCGAATCATGAGTTTAATCTGCGGTACGTGATTCGTGAGCTGGCACTGACCCAGACCTACCAGCGCAGCAGTCATGTTTCAGCTGAAACTGAGATCCCCGAGCGATCAGCTTACCAGATGGGTCTGCTCAAACCATTAACGCCCGAACAACTCGCCTGGTCCATGATGCAGGCCACCGGGGTGACCTCAGCGACCTTGGAACGTCTGCAGACGAAACAGCGCAAAGTCGATGAGAAACAGAAAACCAAAAAAGCTGATGACACTCTCTGGCAGGAAGAGGCGTTACACGGCGCATTGAAAGGGAACGTGGCTGCCTTTGTCCGGACATTTGGGATTGTCGGCGCACAGACCACACGTTTCGACGCCTCGGCTGATCAGGCCCTGTTTCTGCTAAATGGTAACACGATCCAGGCCTGGCTCGCTCCCTCTGGTAATCAATTGACGGCCCGTCTGAAGAAGCTGGATCAGCCGACCGCTATCGCAGAAGAGTTGTATCTTTCCGTATTTTCACGGTTCCCCACCGAAAAAGAAATCAAACAGGTGGCCCTGTTCCTGGAAGGTGGCCCGAAGCCTACCGACCAGGATCTGCAACAACTGATCTGGGCGGCACTCTCTTCTGACGAGTTTCGTTTCAATCATTAAACCCATCACCTGAGTTTCTCACTGAGAGGCAAAAGGACATAGTATGAAACGCAATCAAGGATGCCATTCTCTGGATCACCAGATTGCCCGGCGACAATTCCTGGCGGGGGCCGCTGGTGGAGCAGTCTGCCTGGGGCTCTCGGATCTGTCTGCACACGCCGAGACGGTGAAAAGCCAGCATAAACGGATTCTGCAGGTGTATCTCCAGGGGGGCGTCAGCCAATTGGAATCCTGGGATCCGAAACCAGGAACTGAATTCGGTGGACCGTTCCGTGCAATTCCGACCTCAGTTCCAGGCATGCATATTTCTGAGTTGCTGCCTCATACTGCCCAGAGGATGCATCTGCTCTCAATCGTTCGCAGCATTAATATTAAGACGAACGACCATTCACAGGGACGCCTGTTTATGGAGAAGGGGAGGCGGGCCGGCGAGTATCCCTATATAGGTTCGATCGCCTCAAAGTATCTCGCGCCTGCGAATAGCGAACTGCCGGGATATATTCACATTTCGACAAGAGGACTCAGCGATGCGACGGCTGCTTTCCTGGGAGCACAGCATGCCCAGCTCAAATTTGAAGGGGTGAAGCCACCTCAGAACCTGGGATTACCCAAAAACCTGAACGCGACCGCAAACACACGCCGCCTGCAACTCCGGCAGCAGTTCAACCAGCAGTTTCGACAGGGACGCCGTAAGGCACAGACGGAAACCTTCGATGCTTCGTTTCAGCAGGCTTCCAAATTGATGGCCCGCAAATCGTTCTTCGAGAAAACACCTGATGCCAAAGACCTGGAACGCTACGGCAAACATGATTTCGGCCGGAATTGCCTCCTGGCAAGAAAGCTCCTGGAGAATAATGCCACCTGTGTCAAAGTGACTCATCATGGATACGATTCTCATGCTGAAAATTTCAATTTTCATCTTGAGCAGCTCGGGGAATTCGACAAAACATTTTCCATGCTGCTCGATGATCTCCATGAGCGGGGCATGCTGGAGAGTACGTTGGTGATGGTCTATTCCGAATTCGGCCGAACCCCGAAAATCAATGTCCGCTATGGACGTGATCACTGGGGAACCGCTTGGTCGATCGCCCTGGGAGGTTGTGGTGTTCAGCCGGGAGCTATTATTGGTAAGACCAACGAAAAAGGGACTGCCGTCGCAGATCGAGAAGTCGACGCCGGTCACCTGTTTCATACCTATCTGCAGGCACTGGGCATTGATTCGACCCGCGACCATGAGATCGGCGGACGTTCGATTCCCATCGGTGATCCCACCACACAGCCCATTAAGGAGTTGTTAGCATGAAGCCGCAACAGACCACCGAACCACTTGTTGCCTCCAAACCGGTAATTGACTACAACGCCGTCGATCCGGTGCTGACCCACCAGACGGCTGAGTTCAAGCATAAATTCTCTCTGACCTCCTGCAAGGTGGATCCCACCGGAACTCATCTGGTGGCGGGAGCGGAAGATCTGGAAATTCAGGTCTGGAACTTAAAGACCAAAGCACAGAGAACACTCAAAGGACATACCAGTTGGGTGCGCTGTTTTGATTTTTCCCGAGATGGAAAAACTCTCTTTTCAGCCTGTTGGGGAGGAGAGATTAAAGCCTGGAATCTGGCGGATGCAGAACCCAAACCTACTTTGAGCATACAGGCACATCAGGGCTCGGCTCGCTGGGTCCGTGTATCGCCCGACCAGACGAAACTGGCGACCTGTGGCAATGATCTGCTCGTGAAAGTCTGGAACGTCAGTGATGGCAAATTACTGCATTCCTTTAATGGACACGAACGACACGTATATGCGGTCGATTTCCATCCGGATGGTCAACAGCTGGCCTCTCAGGATCTGATGGGCACCATTCACGTCTGGGATTTACAGACCGGTAAGAAGGTACGCAGCATCGATGCCGGCGTCATGACCGGTTACGACAACAAATTTGCCGCAGATATGGGCGGCGCCCGCGATTTCAAATTCAGTACCGATGGGTGCGAACTGGCCAGTGCAGGGATTACAAAAGTCGTGAACTCCTTTGCTGGAGTCCAGGATCCCATCATTATGTTGTTCGACTGGAAGTCCGGTAAAGCCAAAGCGCAGCTCAAGCCTGATAAAACATTCCAGGGTATCGCCTGGGGGGTTCGTTTCCATCCGGAGAACTTCCTGATTGGCGCTGGTGCCAACAGGAGCGGTAAAGGCGAACTCTGGTTCAGAAAGCCGGGTGAAGAAGAGTTCTTCCACACCATGAAGCTTTCAACGGCAGCCCGGGGGCTGGACCTGTTCCAGGATGGCAGGCACCTGGCCGTCGCTCATTCAGATGGGGCGGCACGCGTTTATCGCATGACCGAAAAACAACCCGTCTAGAACACCAATGCACGGTGACGGATCTTCCTTCTCGAAGATTAACTGTAGTTAAACGGGCGACAGCTGACTGAAAATACTCCGAGATAGACCACTCTGACTTTCAACAAAGGACGATCATGAATCGACTGAACCTGTCTGCTTTCCTGGTACTGACCCTGCAGGTCAGTCTGATGTTGAATTCGAGTCAATTGGTACTTCAAGCGGAGGATGTACCACCTTGGGCAGTTCTGAAAGCCGCTCCCGATCAAAGCCCCTTACCAGGCACGCAGCAGTTAACCGATCAGAGTGATCTGAGTTCAAAAATGATACAGGGCATCGATCAGTTTCTGTTAAAACAGATCGCTTTGGCCGCAGAGAATCGAGCTCAAAACTGGAATCGCGATTTAAGTTCACCCGCCGCATACGAAAAGTCCATCGTCCCTCAGAAGCAGGAACTGGCTAGTATTCTGGGACTGTCAGATCCGCTGGTTCCAGGACGTTTTGCTTCTCTGGAGTCTGCTCCTCAAAAAATTACAAATGACTTTGCTGTTTATGAGGTGACCTGGCCGGTTCTCGATGATCTGCAAGGGGCCGGGTTACTGCTGGTTCCCTCGGGGAAGATCCACGGAGACATCATTGCGGTGCCTGAAGCGTCTCAAACACCGGAAGATCTGATCTTCTCAAAACTGCCTGGTGGCAGTTACGCTCAGCAACTGGCTCGCTCCGGGTTTCGCGTGCTGATTCCGACTTTGATCAATCGTGAACTCAACAAATGGAATCTGAGTCAGCGGGAATGGCTTCATCGGGCAGGGTTCGAACTGGGACGGACTCTGGCGGGTTATGAAGTTCAGAAAATTCAGGCCGGCGTAAAACTGCTCCAGCAGACCAGCGGGGACTCCACTCGTCCAGTGGGAATTATTGGCTGGGGAGAAGGAGGGCGACTGGCTCTCTACGCGGCTGCGTTGGACTTAGAAATTGATGTCGCTGCTGTCTGTGGTTATTTTGGTCCCCGGGAAGAACTCTGGCAGGAACCAGCGGACCGCAATGTATTTGGTTTACTCAATTCTCTGGGCGATGCAGAGATTGCCAGTCTGGTGGCACCTCGCACCTTGATAATCGAGAATGGAATGTATCCAGAATACGGTTATCGCACGACCGCAGAGGGGAATCTGGAGGTCATTGACGATCACTATCCCAAAATGAAGGGAAAACCAGGCAAATTACTCGTCCCCAGTCAACAAGAGGTCCGGGATGAATTCGCACGTGCCCGTCAGTTTGTGGCTGATTTGAAGACACAAACTCCCTGTCTCACATTGATTGAAGCGAATGAGGCTGTTGGTGACAAAACGCTGCAGGCATTGATTTCCAGCCTGGATACTGACGCGACACTCTCTACTGAAGTGAAACCAGTCGAGTTGAAAACTCGCTCGTACGCGGCACAGCGACATGCCGGGCAACTGGCAGAAATTGAGAGACACAATCAGCGGCTGCTGCAACTGGCTTATGAGTCACGTATCGAATTCATGAAGAATCTCAAGACTGGCTCTTTAGATGAATTTAAGAAAACGGTCGAACCATATCGTGATATTTTCAAGAAAGATGTCGTGGGCGAATTTGCTCTAAAGCTGCTGCCCGCCAATGCCCGGACTCGCAAGTATCAGGAAGGACCGAAGACCGTCAGCTATCAGGTCGAAATGGATGTGTTTCCTGATGTGACCGCATATGGAATTCTCACAATTCCCAAAGATCTCAAGCTGGATGGTTCTGAGAAACGTCCAGTCGTCGTTACCCAGCATGGTCTGGAAGGACGCCCCCGGCACACGGTGGGGGAAGAAAAATATGCCGCTTATAAATCCTTCTCAACCCACCTGGCGGAACGGGGCTTTATTACATTCGCGCCTCAGAACCCATATATCCTGTTCGATCGTTTTCGAACCTTGCAGTTCAAGTCGCAGTCGATTGGTCGGACTCTGTTTTCCATTGCGGTTCCGCAGCATCAGCAGATTACAGACTGGCTGAAAACACAGCCCTTCGTCGACGGCAACCGAATCGGCTTTTATGGGATTTCCTATGGTGGAAAATCAGCTATGCGGATACCGCCACTCGTTGAAAATTATGCACTTTCGATCTGTTCAGCTGATTTTGGAGAATGGGTCTGGAAGAATGCAGCCACCGATCAACGATCCCTGCGGTACAGCTATGTCAACAAAGGGGAATATGAAATCTTCGAATGGAATCTGGGGGGGACTTTCAACTATGCGGAAATGGCAGCCTTGATCTGTCCTCGGCCCTTCATGGTTGAACGCGGTCACTTTGATGGTGTCGAACCTGATGATCGGGTCGCCCAGGAATATGCCAAGGTACGTTTTCTGTATCAGGCCCAATTGGGGATCGGTGATCGAACCACCATTGAATGGATCAAAGGTCCACATGCGATCCACGAACAGGGCGCTTATGATTTCCTGCACCAGCATCTCAACTGGCCAGAGCCCGAAAAGTCCGAGTGAAACTGACAGGCCTGCGATTTATTCATCTTTATCGTTGGTTGTCTCTTGAGTGAGCAGGTCCTCGACATGCAGCATAACGGCGGCATCAGCCTTTACCGCAGATGAATCAAGCAGCGCTTTTCGTTGAGCCGGAGAGAAGGAACCGTCCTCTTTTTGAGTTTTCGCAATCAGTCTTTGGGCCGTCTCGCGTGGTGCGCTGTATTTACCATCACCGTCCACATCCAGAAAAATGGGATTAGTGATTGCCTGAGAAGCCTTGCCATAAGTTGTCCAGCCGGGCAGGGTAATAGCATCTCCCAGTACAAACGCAACGACATAAGCGTCGTGTGGAGTGAGTCCCAGTGAAAAGGTCAGCGTCTGATCGGTAGGCTGGTTTGATTTCGTCTTGATGGTCTGGTGAGCAATCTGTTTTCCATTCACATAGATCATTGCTTCGCGCGGCTGAACCCACGATGGGGAAGCGACTCGTAACGTTGCGGTCAGCTTTGAACCTGTTTTTTTATCAGCGTGGATGGCATTCTCAGGTACCAGGTCTCCCATCTGATACTGTCCTTGCAGTTTGAGGTCTGCAAAGATTCCTGCTGATGCCACGGCCCGACCCTGTGTGAAAGCATCATACACCTCTCGGGGAACGATCTCAGAGACTTTGTCAGTTGTACTTTTCAGGTATGTCCGAGCCTGTCCTACCGGATCATTCACGGTGTGGGAGTCTGTGGCTCCGACAGCGGTCAGTTTGGAACCACGGTTCAGCAGTGACATCCAGTCTTCCAGGGCGTAGAAAAAATCGGGGATTTTATTTGCAGGCTGAGCAACTTCATAACCGTTGAAGTTGAATTCAGGTCCCTCACCCCGGTTCCCCGTGCGTCGATTGAAACGAAACCGACCGAATGGACCATCCGGAATACTGGGCCAGTAGGGGTGGTTCAGGATAATTACCTCGGCTCCTTTGAGACGCATGTCGGCAATCAGCTCACTCCAGCTATCATTCTCCAGAAACAGGGGATTACGTCCCTTTACGCCACCGGGGACGGCCTTGTCCGGATCGAAGGGAAATGCCGTAAAATGTCCATTGCGGGTTGTGACTTCATCACCCGAAATCGCATGGAAGTGTGACTGTGTTCCCGTCGATTTCTGAAACGGACGGTAGTCCGAAATATGATTGTGATCGGTGGCTACAGCGACTTCGATTCCTTCGCCGGCGATTGTGATCATGCGTTCTTCGAATGTGGCATTACCGTGACCGCTGCCGGGTAAGGTATGGATATGGCTGTCACAGGCAATAAATCCCGTGGTATCTACTTCACGTGAAATGATCAAAGTATGTGACTGGGGCTGATCGTAATTTACGACGATCGACTGTTTATCGTATCCCCATTCCATGCCTCGCGTGGCGTACAGCGTATACTTTCCCGGTGGTAATTCGAAAGAATCCCCTGTCCCCAGCGTATAAAGAATCCCGGGACGGACGGCGGTCATCGGCTGACTGGCATTATAGAGGTGGGGCAGTTCACCTGATTCATTCACAATTGTCAGCCGTGCGGGGACAGGCTGATCTTCCGGTGTTTGGACTTTTACGGTCACAGATCCCAGCTGCAACGCCTGCTTCAGAGGTCGAGGATCTAAAACGATATTACGTAGAACGGAAGGTTGTCCTCGACCAGTAATTGCCAGGGTGTTTTCACCTGTTTTGAGAACTTCTGCAGGAACCGTAAAACCGATCCGCTGAAAACCGTCTGCCTGTTTATCAGCCCCAATCTGGCGGGTGTTTGCTTCCAATCGACCCAGGTCCTGGTCATTGATGAAGACCTTCCAGTATCTGCCGGAGCTTTGTTTCAGTAGCTTCAGATCAAACAGCAAAGTAAATTCAGTCGGATTGGCGTGAGCAGAGAATACTGTCTCATAAGTCTTTTTTCCTTCAACCTGATGCGACTTTGCATCAATGACAAGAGGAGATTCAGCGGAGCGGAGTTCGCTGGTAAAAAAGGCCGTGATGCAGACGGTTAATAGAATGAATGCATTATGACGGGACAGGTCCATGAAGAGGGAATCCTAATGAGTGAGCGAGTTACCAGGTGGGCGGGAGAATCAGAAGTATTTACAACAGACACAATCTGCAATGAGAAGTGTTCCTGTCTGTAATCTGATTATAAACGACCGGTTCAAGAACTTCGCAGTGACGATGTGTGAATTTTCTGTGAACAGACTGAATTTCTCTGATGAATGTCACCGTCGATTAATGCACCCTCAGTCAGTTACTTCATACTTGTCTTCGACTCGTACTCCAGGCAACTGCAAAACTGTACGGCTTTATCGCTCAGGAGGGGGATGAAAAAATATTGTCAAAAGCGGTGGATTTCCGCGGCGGGTTTACGTTTATTTCTTAGAGACTCTGAAAGGACGACTCGAGGTTTTGAGCCGTCCGGTTGATCAACTTTTTTGTAGGGCGGGCCTTCGTCAATACAAAAACAACCACGCGCCTGGTGACTGGTGTAGCGCTGTTCGTTCGAACTGTGCGCCAGTGGCCTCGCGCCTCAGGAGATCCCATCATGCTCTTTCGAAAAACCAGTCATCAACGCAAGGCTTCTCGACTCTCCTCTCATATCTCAGTCGTCGAGCACCTTGAAACCCGTCAACTGTTGTCCGCGACGAATTCACTCATGACAGAACCTGCTAATCATCATCATTCGATGTCCGATACAACTCCCGAATATCCGTCGATCGACGGAACAGGGAATAATATCGACAACCCGGAACTGGGCAGTACCGGGACGCAACTGATTCGACTGGCCGAAGCCGCTTACGGCGATGGCCTGTCAACTCCCGCGGGAGAAGACCGGCTGAGTGCCCGGGAAATCAGTAATGTGATCGCAGCAGCTGAGACTTCCCAGACAAATGCCCGTTACCTGACCGATCTGTTCTGGGTCTGGGGACAGTTTATTGATCACGATATTACTTTGACTGAAGCTGCTCATGATGAATATGGTGACCCGTTGGAAGCTTTTCCAATCGAGGTTCCGACAGGTGATCCCTACTTTGATCCGGACGGCTCTGGAGATGATGTGATCAGTCTGAATCGGAGTGCCTTTGAAGAGGACGAAAACGGCATACGTCAGCAGATCAATCAGATTACGGCTTTCATTGATGGGTCGATGATCTACGGTTCTGATGCAGAACGGGCCGACCAGTTGAGAACTTTCAGTAGGGGACAGCTGAAAACCAGCGATGGAGATCTATTGCCTTACGGAGATGATGGATTCTTTCTGGCGGGTGATATTCGGGCTAATGAAAACGTGGCCCTGACGTCAATGCATACTCTCTGGGTACGTGAACACAATCGAGTCGCAACTGAACTGTCGCTGGAGAATCCCGACCTGACCGATGAAGAACTTTATCAGCAGGCGCGACAGATTGTAATCGGTGAATTGCAGGCGATCACGTTTAATGAGTATCTACCTGCGTTATTCGGAGAAGATGCTATCAGTAAATACATGGGATACGATTCCGGTGTTGATCCCAGTATCGCGAACGAGTTTTCCAATGCCGCCTATCGTTACGGTCACACAATGCTGTCGTCTGAACTGCTCCGGTTGGATGCAAATGGAGATGTTGCTGCCGAAGGTAATATCTCGCTGGTCAATGCCTTCTTTAACCCGGGAGAACTGGAAGCCAATGGGATTGATTCCCTGTTACGAGGCGCCTCAGTCAACCTGGCACAGGAAATTGACAATCAACTGGTGGATGATGTGCGGAACTTCTTGTTTGGGCCTCCCGGATCCGGCGGTTTCGATCTGGCGTCGTTGAATATTCAACGTGGGCGTGACCACGGGCTGGCCGATTATAACGCGACCAGGGTTGCTTTGGGCCTGGAAGCAGTGCAGAGTTTCTCAGATATCAGTTCAGATCCAGAAGTGGCAGCAAAACTGGAGGCCCTGTACGGCATGGTTGATAATATTGATCTCTGGGTCGGGGGACTGGCAGAAGATCATCTACCGGGCTCGAGTATGGGGGAGACGTTCACCTCTATCATCGTCGATCAGTTCCAGAGACTGCGGGACGGCGATCGTTTCTGGTATCAGAATATCTTTTCTGGTGATGTATTGAAAGAAATACATGATACGACACTCGCCGATGTAATCGAACGCAATTCAGAGGTATCCGGTCTGCAGGAAAACGTATTCTTTGCACCGTCGGTGCTTCAGATCGACCTTGCAGATCTCGGGAGTAATGATGTTACCATTCGCGAACGAAACGGAAATCTGGAAGTGGTTGACAACAGAACCAGAACCTTGATCAGCAGTCAGTCACTGGAAGGGATTGAGCGTTTAATGTTGACCGGCAGTCATCACGAACCACAGCAGATCACCATTGCCAATCTGAGCAGTGCCATATTACCGGGGGGAATGGTTGTAGAATCAGGCAGAAGCCATTCCGACACATTAGTCTTGAATGGGACAAATCAGAGTGATTCGATTGCGGTGAATGTAAGTTCTGTAGACATATCCGGCCTTCAGATTGATTATACAGGACTGGAGCGGATTGTGCTTCAGGGGATGGACGCGAATGATACGATCGCGGTTGCCGGTGGGTTAGAAGTAGCTGTCAGCATTCTTGATCACCAGGATCGCGATCGACATCATGAGAGAAGAGGAGATCAGGATCATCTCAAGGCGAAGCGAGACAATCACCATCCCAGACAGGAGCCCGTTCGAAACGTAAGGCGGGATTCAATCGAACCCGGTATGATTGTGCTTGATCAGGTATTTGCTTCCAGTGAGCTGGACCAGATTCTAGACCAGCCACCCAAAAGACGTAGACGTTAACCGATAATGAGCGCTGGTTAAGATGGGATTCAATATATCCGGATCCAGGATCTGGCTCCCCAATTCGGGACTGGATCCGGAATATTGTTTCTTCTAGTTGTAATATTCTGACTAAGATAAATACACCAGCCTCATTTTTTATTCATGTGACGATATCGGAGTCTCCTCAGTCACTTGAAATGGATCGGAATAGGTCGACCAGACTTCGGGACCATCGATCCATTCAGAGTCCTGAAGCAGGCAACGGTCCAGGACTTTACGAATCAGGGTCTCATCCATGTCACGACCAATAAAGACCAGTTCCTGACGACGGTCCCCGTACTGTCCCTCATATCGGGACAGAATCTCCCTCTTCTGGTTTTGATCAATGTTCCACTCCTCCGGCTTTGTGGCAGCCCACCAGTAACCAGCGGGATCAAATCGCACGGAGATACCGGCGTGTGACCAGAGATTGGCAATATTATGCTGCGAAGCGAGCCAGGCAAAGCCTTTACTGCGGAGAACATGCTCCAGCCAGGAATCGTCTCTGTCCAGTGCCCGCCAGAGACGTTCCGGATGAAAGGGGCGACGGGCCTGGTAAGTGAAACTCTGCACTCCATATTCGTCGACTTCCGAATGAACTTCACCCCGCGGTGTTTCGAGCCAGCCTGTATGCGTAGAAGCCGAATCCATGTCAAACAGGCCTGTTCCCAGCACTTGTTTTAAATCGACTTTTCCGAATGAGGATTCGAGAATATGAGCGTTGGGATTCAGGTGCTGAATGACTGCATGCAGTTGTTCGAGTTCCTGCCTGCTGACAAGGTCTGCTTTATTGATCAGAATGATATTCGCAAATTCGACCTGATCGATGAGCAGGTCGACAATATTCCGTCGATCGTCTTCGCTCAGTCCCAGCTCCCGGTCAACCAGATCTTCGTGGGACTGATAGTCACGCTGAAAATTAGCGGCATCAATGACTGTTACAAGAGTGTCCAGCTGCGCGAAATCCGAGAGGCTTCTGCCTTCTTCATCTGCAAACGTGAAGGTCTCGGCGACAGGCATTGGTTCTGAAATGCCCGTCGATTCAATCAGGAGATAATCGAACCGCTGTTCCTGTGCCAGGCGACTGACTTCCACCATCAGATCTTCTCTGAGGGTGCAGCAGATGCAGCCATTGGACATTTCCACAAGCTTTTCTTCCGTACGGCTCAACGCCTGATTTCCTTCTCTCACCAATGCGGCGTCGATATTGATCTCACTCATGTCGTTGACGATCACAGCCACTTTCAGCCCGGCCCGATTGGCCAGAACGTGATTGAGCAGTGTGGTTTTTCCCGCTCCCAGGAAACCGGAGAGCACGGTCACGGGCAGTTTGCGAGGAACGTTTTCGGAACTCTGAATCATGGGTAAACTCCATTCTGTAAAATGTGATTCGTATTATTGATTCCCGTGCTGTCAGAGACCTGACAGAGAGGAAGGATTTCAAGCAGCGATCAGACAGTGGCTTCGTGACGAAACCTGATGTGCGCAAGCTGAGGGTAATGATCCGGGACTGGAGGCGAGGAACTCAGTTCATGTCCCTGAGATAAGCGTCCACCATGCGGCGATGTGTATGTTGTATATCCGCGACCAGACGACGTATCTCTTCATGTTCTTCGTCCTCAATCTCGTGGGCCAGCAGTTCCAGCTTTTCCCGCAGCAATTGAGCCTTCCAGTGATGGTATTCACTAAGATTCAGGTTTCGTAAATAGACGCCGACTTCCAGTTTGCGGGTCCAGTCATCATAGATGTCAATCCAGTATTTCGAGTGGGAGACGTTTCCAGACAAAGCGCCGGAAAGCGCTTCCGTCTTGGCAATCGTCATCTCTTCGCACACCACATCCGGTGAGGGGTAATAAGAAAAACAGCCGACTCCACTGGCAACGATCAGGCCGACCAGAATCAAAATCCCCAGGACGGGACCGGGAAGCACAATGTCATATTTGCCGGACTTCACGGGTTCCACTTTTTTCAGCCAGTCTTCGATTCGTCCACGGCGATCCACTAACCTCAGAAGAAAACCGATCAGGATCACGCCCCCCAGAATACCTGCCGAATAGATTTCATAGGGATCAATGACATGCCCCAGCTTCTGTTTCGCTGTTTGATAGAAGCTGGTCGTGCCCGGACTGAAAGGCTGGCAATAAATGTCGAACGCATGCGTGTGATCTGCCGGTTCAATATTGGTTGGGAAGAGCGGTTTCTCCACTCCATAGGCCAGCCCGATGATGACCAGCAGCAGGAGGCCAAACCAGACCATCGTTTTTTTCCAGTTGTAATTGCGAACGATCCAGGCCACCAGGCCCAGATTCACACCCGCACCGAGTACCAGCAGAATGAAGGCGGCACCGACCGAGTTGGCATGCTGAAACATTGATCCCAACTGAGACATCGCCAGCATGGGAGTCGCATAGACGGGAATCGCTACACCGGTCATCAGCAGGGGGGCGTATGAATTATCGTAGTTGACGGACCTCTGCAGACTGGCTTGCGGCAGAAATGCTCCCAGCAGAGCGACTCCTGCCAGACCGATCAGGATATATACCAGGCTGGCTCCAGATGCTTCTTTGGCTGCACTGTAACCGACAGATAAAACGCGTTTGATTCCGTAGGGGATTACCTGGTCATCGGCTGGTTGTTCTGTTTTCTCAGGGAACAGTCGGTCCCAGATGGTTCCCACCAGGGTGACGATGAGCAGCGAGAAGAGTGCGAAGGTCAGGATCGTGACCGGCTCGGAAAGGGTCAGTCCGTAGAGCAGAGAAAGCGGGTTAAACAGCGGGGCAGACATGGCGAAAGCAATAATCGTGCCTCCTGCCAGTCCTGCTTTCTTTAACTCTCGGGCAACGGGGATGACGCCCAACGAACAGACCGGAAGCAGCATCCCGATCACCCAGGCCCGGAACAGAGAGGATCGGGTGCCTTCACCAAACAGCCTTCTGGTTTCTACGGAACCAAAGAATCGCTGAAAGATAGCTGCAATAAACAAACCTGCCAGAATGAAGGGAGCGGCTTCCAGCAGGCACTGTACGAAGCGGAGTGCGAAGCCCCAGAGATAGTATTGAATCATGACGAAGTTCCGAATCAGAAAGAGAAGTCAGAAAAAATGAGCCTTGCGTCGGTTAACTTTGAAACTTCTTTGTTTCTGAGCGTCCCGTATACTGTTTTAATTTGTCGACCAGGAGAAAGTAGCGGCCGACCAGAGTGGCGTCGACCTGGGAGAAATCCGTCTGTTGAAAGACCGATTTAATCTCAGTGGAAAGCTGTTGGACCTCATTCCAGTCCTTGTGTTTCAATTCGCTGTCGGCTGCCAGTTCAGGGATCCAGTCAATGATTTCCCCCAGTTGCTGTTTTTCCTCCTGGTTCACCGAGGCCGGACTCTGATTCAGCAGAGTTCTCATCCGGCTGTCCAGTTCTCTCACAGTCTGGGTATAAGTTTTAGGCTTATGTTCCGGAATATGATGTTCCAGGTGATCTTCTTCCGTAGCTGATTCCCCAGTCTGAGTACATCCGGCCTGAATTGAACTCAGGAGACTTCCCAGACACAGTACGGTAATGACCGGGAATCGACTTTTGAAAAGAGGCTCATGTTGCATTGGTCTGCCTGTGATTACGAAAGAGAAGAAACCTTTGAGTAATGAATTCAGTTAGAGGACGGCAATGTATATTCGGGCAGCTTCACCGATTTGAGTATCTCCTCAATCAGTGCCCGGCTTTCAGACTGATCCACGCCCAGGCGAACACTGAGCACGGGCAGGGCCGTTTCCAACAGATCGTCAGGGATGACATAACTTCTCTGCTCCAGAAAAGCGTGTGCCTGGGCAACCCGCTGCCAGGTCAGTAAACCACGCGGGCTCAATCCCAGGCTGACCTGCGCGTGTTTACGGGTCACATTTCCGATCTGAACCAGATAGCGTTGCACCGACTCTGCTACGGGAATCGCCACAATCTTGCGTTGCATGTCCAGAAGTTCCTGTTCGCCAAACACCGGTTCCAGTTCAGCGATTACATCCGTATTTTGATCGATGGCTGCAGCCAGCATGCGGATTTCATCGTTTTCTTCCGGGTATCCGATGCTCAGCTTCATGGAAAACCGGTCGAGCTGTGCTTCGGGCAGGGGGTAAGTACCATGCTGATCGATCGGGTTCTGTGTGGCGATCACGAAATAATCCTGAGATAACTGGTAGCGAACCGCATCCACGGTCACCTGCCGTTCTGCCATCGCTTCGAGTAACGCACTCTGGGTACGGGGAGTCGCTCGATTGATCTCATCTGCCAGCATGATGTCGGAAAAGACGGGCCCCTGACGAAATTCAAATTCATGTGTCTTCTGATTGAAAATATTGAAGCCGGTGATATCGCTGGGCAGTAAGTCGGGTGTGCATTGCACTCTGGCAAACCGGCCCCCAATCAGTGTGGCGAGTGCTTTGGCCAGCATCGTCTTGCCCAGACCGGGGTGGTCTTCCAGCAGCAGATGACCGCGGGAAAGCAGGCAGATGATCACATTGTCGATGACATCCGCTTTCCCTTTGAGCACCTGATTCAGTTTGTCTCGCAGTTGATCGACTCTGGAATATTCCTGTTGTAAATCCATCTGGATGTTTTTTTCTAATAGAGATGCCATGCGTGCCTGCTTATAAAAATGGATAAATGCGTCTGTCAGGGCGTCCGTTTAACCCAGCGGGCTTCGTTTATGATTTGATAACAGCAGTCGCTGATCTGTTCTCTGCCGGGAGACTGAACCTGATCAGCGGAACTGGGAGCAAAGGCGGCCCAGTTCACATAGTAAGCCAGATCCGCCAGACAGTTTGCGTTGACCGATAAATGTTCTGATTGCTGCCTGAACCACTGGTTGAGGGACATTGTCAGTGGTCGCTTCTGTCCCTGGCCTCTGATGCGTAATTCGAGCAGCCAGAGGGTTCTGAAAATCAACCGGCGGGTATCGCGGGGGCGATAGAGTCTGAGCCAGCCCGTGATCAGGCAGGCACTGATCTGATACCGGAAGAGGCAGACGCCGATGAGGCTTGCGAGTGCGATGAAACAGAAAACGAAGTGATTGCAAATCCAGTAGGTAGCAACCAGGATCGCTTCGACGGTTCTCTCATATAAAGACAGGGGGGGTCCCAGTACCGCATAACCGGCTGTGGGCTCGATGGTACACCAGTCATCAGGCCCCGGTCCGACTTTCACCTCTACCCAGAAATGGACATCGTCTGCACAGACCGGAGTGTGGTCCGATTTCAAATCATAGTCAGCCGGACTGGCGTAGAAGCCACTGACCAGCCTGGTCGAGTATCCCAGGGAACGTAGCATCAGGGCGGCGGATGAGGCAATCAGGTAATCTGGGCCCACCTTGCTTTCGAACAGGAATTCATCCAGAGGCAACTGTTGCTTTCCATCAAAAGCGACTGAGCGATCTTGCTCGAAGTGTTCGCGGTGATACTGCTCAATTTTCTTAATTCGATCCCAGTCATTCTCCGTGTCAGCGACCAGCTGATTTGCCAGTCTGCGAATTTTGGGAATCAGCGGTACTTCAGGTAGCGCGATGTAATGCTTCTGCTGATGCGACAGGGCAGCGAAGCGGGCATCGCGATACTGAATCTGTTTTTGATCGGGAAAATGGCTGATCAAATGCATGGGAACCAGGCGGGGCAACTCTTTGCGTTCGAGTTTCACAATGCTGTCCTGATACCAGCCAAACAGGTCCAGGCGATCAACCAGGTCAATATGAATCTCGCGCAGGTGCAGGGGAGCCGGAAGCTGATTCGATTTCAGGTGGTTATTGGTAATGACGTGCAGTTCGTTCCTGCACTCCTGGGACAGCGTATGGGCTTTCCCATTCACAACGATCCAGGGTTTTTCAAAGCGCTCTTTGAGAGTAATGCTCTTCTTAAAGTCTGTTTTTAATGGTTCGCTGAACCAGTTCACTCCATCGAAAATATCGTACGTCTCCATGCGCAGGTGCAGGGGAGTCCTGCCCGACACATGCAGTATTGCATCGGATGAAATACCATCTGACGATTTTTCTTCAGCTACTTTCTGGTCTCTCGCCGTCGAAAAGTGACGGTTGATATTCTCGGCATCAGGCAGCTCTTTTTCCTCAATTTTCTGATCCTGCAGTTTCAGTCCAATCGCCCGATCGATGTTCTTCGAGATTTCCCCTGGTTCTTCGTACGTATCAGACATGATGTCGTAGAGGCTCGGGTCATCCGAAGACATGAAAGGAGCGTTTTCGATGGGAGCAAAGCTGCGGATATCGTACTTGCCGGCCACCAGCAATTCTCCGTCGCCGAGTCCATCCCTGGCATGAAGATCACCTCGACTGTCTCCACCGGAACTGGGGATGAACCCCTTAAAAGTGTGAACTATCGGGTTCTCACCGGAAAACGAGACGATCATAAAGAGCAGCACTGCCATTGCAGACAGCAGCAGATACTTGCCCAGATTCTGTTTTTTGACCGCCGGAAGCAGGGCCACTTTCAGGCTGTTCCAGTGAGAATAGAACAGCCAGAAAAAACCCAGCACGAGTTCCAGACCCGCGAGTGCAATCATGTCCGGGCCGGAATAAGTGGTGGCGGCACAGATCATCAGAAAGATCGATCCCCAGGCAGCAAAACGCTGGTACTTTCCCCAGCAACCGGCTGCAGCCATCACCAGAATGGTATTCTTGACCGCAAACATCAGGATCAGTTCAAAAGGCCTGCCAGTGCCAAAAAAGATACGTTGAACAGGTTCCCAGGCCAGGCTGAGCAGCATGACGGCCAGCAGAATCAGGTTCACCGTCGATTCTACACCGCCCCGTTTTTTGAGCGCGAGGAAGTACCTGGCTCCCAGAAAAGCCACCGTCACTTCAATGAGTGTATTGACAGCGATCCAGGTGCGGGAATATCTACCATGAGAGTCTGAAATACAGAGCGCCAATGCCCCCGTCAGGACCATCGCGATACTGACGTAATGCAGGATCCGGCTCTCCGCAGAATTGGTTCGTTCAGCCGGCATAGCACGCTTTCTTCCAACTGTCAGTAAATGCCTTTTGACGACTTTCTTCCGGGCTGTCCAGGTGTAACCAGGGTTCGCATTCGCACGTTGGTTGATTCCCCGATTGTCGGGCAGGGGCATCCTGAACAACGATCATTCGGGAACGAAGACGGTTCACTCCCTGATTGACCCGTTGCGCGAAGCCACTGCTGTTCGTAACAATGAATTCAGGCAGGGGAGAAGCAGCCTGCTTTCGTACGGAATTCTCGAGTCCCCCGTTGGGGATGGAAGCCAGTTCATCAAGAAGTTTATGCAGGTCTCTCTGATTTCCATCGCAGCGAAACAACTGATCGCCCACGAGGCATTCCACTGAAGCATGCTGATTTAACAGTGAGTGACAGATACTGGCTGTGATGCGAATCACCGCTTCCAGGGAGTCGTCGTTCCCATGCCGGTAATGCGATCGCTGGAGATCGGGAATCACACGCAGAGCACAAACCGCCGCTGCCTGGCGTTCGGTGACAATCATCTGGCCCTGCCTGGCGGATTGCGACCAGTGCACCCGCCGCAGGGAGTCGCCCAGTCGGAAAGCCCGGGTGCCAATCACATCGCCGTAATCTCCTGCCCGGTGCGAAGTAAAGCGGTCTTCGCTGGAAGTGACTTCTCGCAGCTCAGGCATAAAGGCCAGCTGGGAGATCTCCGGCCAGACGATCAATACGGAATCGACGGACAACGGAATCTTCTTTTTGTATAACCCGAACGGAAAGGCGGTCTCCAGGAAAGCAGTGCTGGTTGAATAAATACCTCGTTTCCGGGGACTGAAATCCCAGATATACTCACTGGTTTTCCAGCCAGGAATACAGTCGATGGCAACTTCACACAGGTGGTCATCATGTTCTGAGAAGGGATGCCGCAGGTAAACACCCCAGGCGGGCCAGGGCCAGCTGTTTTTGACGATCAGTCTGGCACCGACAGGTTCCCCGCACCGGGTACGAACTTTGTTAAAGGAGAGTTCTGCAGAAAGTCCCTGCACGCTGATCCAGGGCCACAAGACGCCGACCAGAATGATCATCGCCAGGGCAGCCGCGATATACAGAATCGCCGTATTGACCAGCAGCCCGCAAATGAAGGCGGTCAAAATGCTGATCGCCAGGCACCAGAACGGGTTTCTGACCCAGTAGACCCATTGATTGAGCTGGGGGCAGAAATCGTAATGGAGCATCGTGTTGACGGTGTCTAACCACGAATGAGCAGTCTCTGACTGCTTATGAACATTCAGTTTATCTGGTTCATGCATAGTTCACCTCATATGCCCGGAGAAATATTATTGATGATTATTTAAAGGGACTTCCCTGTCCCTGTGATAAGTGAAACGATCCGTCCTGATATTCCACACAAGTCCATACGGTCTGATTTATCTGGTGTTTAATCCAGTAAAAACGCCTTTTTCGCTGCGTACCATGATAGACTTCCGGGAAACCCTGCAGTTCCGGGCTACCAACCATACTTGGGTTGGCTTTGAAATAGTGTCCCAGGAGGTCGCTGTCTGACTTGCCAATTGAAGTCTCTCTTTGCCACTGCACCCCATCAATTTCCAGAACCGCAGGCGGGTCGACAATTGCGGGGCCCTTCAGGTCTGTTCCCTCACCGGAACAGGCGGTCCACAGAGCTGGGGCTGTCAGCAATAGCAGTACAAGGGGTCGTCGAACAATAAGTTGAGAGTTAACAGGCATGGGAGAGGTCAGTGCATTCATCGGAAAAATAAAACATCATTTCTAATCAGACTGTCTTAGGAGCAAGGCTATACGAACGGTCAAAATTCACCCAAAACCTGGCCATCAGCGCGACTGAACAGATTACGCAGCGTCTCCAGATGGATGTTCTCGCCCAGAAACCGCACGCTTCCGTCACAGAGTAGGACATTGGCACCGCCAACATGCAGGCTGCGGGCTCCTGAAACGACCTCCCCATGATGAACCACATCAGGTGATTGTGAATTAGGGGAGTAGTATCCGTGGACAAGCGTGGTGTAGCCAAGCCCCCGAATCCACATCCCGGCACGGCCTCCATCGTAGGCCGAAGCAGCTTGGGAAACGAGAGCATCGGAATTCACACTACAGGCCCCCCCGCCAGAGACGCGTTTCATCTGCCGATTCGGATCCAGGAGTGTTCCTGTGTCAGGTCCTCTGGCCCCAAACAGAGTTTCCGCCATGAAGATCGTATTCGTGGTTCCATCAGTAATATCGCGCAGTCGCGTCGAGGAACCACGCCAGAAGAGGCCATCATTGGCTGTTGTGCAATACTCCAGGTTGAGCCCGGAGCCACCATTGACAAGGTAGTTTGACCCCGCCCAGACAGCTCCATTTGAATCGGTGTAGAACACATTTCCCGCATCACTGGGGCACATAAAGATCGGAATTGTCTGTTTAACGACATCCACCAGACCCGGGTTGAGAGTGGCCGCCCAGGGGGGACCTGATAACAGTGGCTCACTGAAATCGATCAGATTGTGCAGATTAGCCTGATCAATGTAAGGCAGCAACTGAGCTGAAGGGGAGTAGCCATACAGCGAGTCGGCGGCCATCAATGGGAGACGCGAATGTGTGGAATAGTAATTATGGAGCGCCAAACCAAGTTGTTTCAAATTATTTTTGCACTGAGTTCGTCTGGCTGCTTCACGTGCCATCTGGACTGCAGGCAGCAGCAGGGCAAGGAGAATGGCGATGATGGCAATTACCACCAGTAATTCGATCAGTGTGAAACCACGATGTTTGCGTTTCATGTTCTTTACTCCAACGGATTTTGAAAAAGTAGTATCGAATCCGGCGTTAGGCGGCGGCTTGCCTGAATCTATGACTGAATACGCACAATACATTTAATATACGCATTAATGCAAATGCAAAACAATTGCAATTATACGTTTTTTTGAAAATTGCTTAGGCTGTAATACGCGCAGAGAAAATGTGCGTTGGAAACCTGTGAAGGGAGGGCGTACAAAGAGCGTTGTTCCCGAGGGGGCATCCCCTGGGCACAGATCAGGAACTGATGCATTTGTCGTTGTTGTAACTAAGCAGACTGTTGATTCATGTGATTTGTCGTTTTTCTCTATGCAGAATGCTGGAACCCAGGACGAAACAGATCATTCCAAAGCAAACGAGGATCACCAGTGCAGGGCTCTGTTCGGGAATCACTTCCGCTTCCGTGGACTCTTGCTGAACTTCACTCATTTCGATCCCTTCGACTTCGGGTAATGACTGTGTCGGCTGGAGAGCCGCTGACAATGCGAGCTGATAGTCAGAGAGAGTGGAGGGACTGGCTTCGTTGCCGGGAGCATTTAATTGCTGATTCAAAAAATCATGAAATGCCTGATTGCCACACGTTTCGTAAGAACAGGCAGCACCATGTTCGGCTACCAGTTCAGTATGCACTGCAGCCAGTTTCTGCAGGGTTTCTTTGTTGGGAGTCCAGTACCCTTTGCGGGCCGTCTCCAGCATCACCGCAGTCATGTCCTGCAGTGCATACGGGTTTTTCTCTTCAAAGTATTCGCGCATCTTCAGGTTATGTTTGTCTTCAATATAAACCTGAAACGTTTCGTCCCACATATCCTGGCTGATGGCCGCTGGTTGCATGACATTCCAGCCATACATATTGCGTACATTTTCAGTAAGTGAAGCAGCAGCGGAAGGCCCCTCACGCTGCATACTCTGAATAAAGCGGGGATTCCACAAGGATGTCCGGGCTTCTTCGCGAATGGCGCCGATGGATGTGGTGACTTTCGCACGACCGGGTTGTCTTAAGTCACTGAAATAGCCTGTAGGATCAGTCCCCGTTGTATCGCGAACAGCCAGGGTAATCCCCCCCATAAATTCATAAACGTGATCGAGTGAAAGTGGCCCCCACGTATTCGATGAGCGGGGATGTACGACCGCTTCGACTCCCTGCATTTGTGCTTCCAGTAGTCCCGGCAGAACCGTGCCCCAGCGGTCACCGTCCCGATAGACTCCCGACATGTTCTGAATGTAGCGTTTCGCGACCTGACTTTCAGACTCCCAGGTATCTCCCCGTTCGACCATACCCATGATCTGGGTACCATAACTGCTGTTAGAGGCGGAGCCAAAGATTCGGGCCGTAGCAAAATCCCGGGCATCTTTAGCTGATACGCCACCTTGTTTCAGGGCCTGCTCTGTCTGTTTAGTTCCTTCGCGTACGAAGTTCGGGAATTTTTCCTGTTCCAGATTACTGGCAATCTGAACGGCATCATCAATCAGTTTGATCCGGGAAGCGGCAGCGTCGCGAAATTGACCTGACGTCTGGACCAGCACATCGACGCGTGGCCTTTGGAGTTCGTCTGAAGGAATGACTTCGACATCGTAGACGACACCACGCGAATTCCAGACAGGACGCATCCCCATGAGATACAGGATCTGAGCGATTGCGGTGCCTTTGCCTCGAATGAATTCACCTCCCCAAAGTGAGATTGCAACCTGACGGGGATAATTTCCAGCGTGTGAGGCCTGATGCGCTGCCAGCATCTCATCTGTCAGTCTGACACCAACCCGCCAGGCTTCCGGCGTGGGGGTCTGTTCTGCATTGATCGAATACAGATTGCGTCCGGTGGGAATAGCATCCGAATTGACCAGCGGATCACCACCACTGGATGGCGCGATATAACTGGCATTGAGAGCAGCGGTGATCTGCTCCAGTTCGCGTTCCGGAGAGATTTGCAGATTCCGGGCATTCAGTTGTGAAGTCTCGATGAGCTCAATCAGTTTCTGCTGCTGTAGAGGAGATTTGACAATCATTGCTTTGAACTCGTCCGCAGAGTTCCAGAGTCGTTTTGTTTCAGACTCATCCTGGGGTTTTCTCGCGACTACGGGAGAGTCCGTTGTGACCTTCACTCTTGGAGCGAGTTGCGGATCGTCGGTGGACTGAGCATCAGCACCAACGAACTTCACTTGTGCACCCGGGAGTGGACGCGAACTATGATCATCTGCTGGTGAGTCGTTTACCGAGGACTGTTTAGAATCAACTGGCTCTGTGCCTGCTGGTTGAGTCCCTTGTTTCTGTTGTGGATCTTTCGGATGGGATGGGGAACTGCTTTTGCCGGGGGATGTCTGCTGTTTGTGTTTTGCTTTCCCTTTCTGAGTGGCCCCGGAGAGTCCATCTGGTTTCTGTCCCGAGGCGGGAGACGTTCTCTGTTTTTCGGCTGCCACAGCGGCTTTGATTATCGCCTGCTTGTCTGCACTGAAGAGTAAATCGGTTTTCAGTTTGCCTGTGAGTACTTCGGAGACGAATTGTCGGGCCAGGTCCTGTCGATATTCCATGGAGTCATCGTTCACCGGTTTCCCCAATGCCGTTAGTAACTGGTCGACACCTTGTTCCCCGAGCATCGCGGTCGCCGTCTGCTCAATCTGTTTCTCTCCCAGGTTACGTCCGATGACATGGAGCCCGTCGGTGATGCTCTGATCTTTCAACTGATGAATATAGTTGTGAACTTCAGTCAGTTCTACTTCGGTTAATAATCGATTGGTCAGTTCTTCACCATTCAGACCCAGATCTTCTGCCAGGTTGAGTTCAGTCACCAGTTCCGTGACCGAACGAAGCGTCTCCTCGCGCAACAGGGGATCTTCTACCTGTTCCCAGTCATGAATTTTATCGTGCAACAGAGAGAGAGCACCGTAGAGTCCCGCCTCCATGAAGGGAGGCGTTAAATGGGAAACAATGACAGCATTGGAACGCCGCTTGGCAACCAGGGCTTCGCCGACGTTATTGATCACATAAGGATAAATATGAGGGACATCTCCGATGAGAATATGCGGCCAGCAGTCTCGGCTCAGGCAGTTTGATTTCCCATACGTAAATTCCAGGGAGCCATGCGTGCCGAAGTGCATGATTGCATCTGCCTGGAATCCATAGCGGGCCCAGAGGTAGGCACCGAGATAAAAGTGTGGGGCAGCCTGGTCTGTCCCATGGATTGAGCTGATCTCGTCTTCCGTCTCGCCGCCTCCACCTGCGGTTGGCTGGGGCATAATCACGACATTCCCCAACTGAATGCGGCTGATACCCAGGTGGGGTTGACCATCGATGTTGGTGACCATTTTTTCGCCGGGTAACTCTCCCCAGAGATTGATGGTCTCCTGTTGCCGCTTCGGTGAGAGTGCCTGCTGGAACCATTCCGCATAGCGGGTGGCTGGAACCAGTTCCGGATCAGCTTCTTTGAGAAAAGTCTCAAAGGCACCCAGGGCCCATTGGCCGAGTGTCTTACCTTTTGCCTGGATGAGTGCGAATAATGCGTCGGGGGATTCCGGGAGGGAACCGCCGAGATCATAACCTTCAGACTGTAGACGCTGTAGTGTGTTCCAGAGTGCGGGAGCGACTTCCAGACCGCCGGCAGACAAAGCTGCCATGCCGGGGGACTTGTAATAAACTATGACAATCCGTTTCTCTGAATTTGGTTTTTTCCGTAACTTAAGCCAGTTCAAAAGCAGATTAACGCGGTTTTCGATCTGATCGTCCATAGGAGCCCGGACATTGAGCCCGCGTGCATTAGGTTCCATGGAGGAGACGACGATGGGTTCGATGATGCCATCCAGCTCTGGGGCCGTGATCGACTGACCCATGAAGCCTCCTTCCATTCCGCGTTCGTCGTTGAGCCAGCGTTCACGGTTCGAGAGTAACGGAAGCGCGCTGACGATCGGGCAGTTCAGCTCGCGGAGCAGTTGATCTCCCTGTCCACCATACGAGAAGCGGCCGTGTGGGAAAGTCAGTATCAGATCGGGCTGGACAGCCTGCAGAAGAGGGAAAGCTTCCGTACGACCAAAAATGGGATAGACTTTCGCACCGCCTGCTTCCAACTGTCGAATGATGACATCCACCGGTTCCCGGTTCATTTTGTCCTGTGGATCCATGAAACCCGCTAACAGAGCCACTCGAGGTGCTTCAGTATCTCTGGCTGATGCTCTGGACGAAGCAAACGCTTCATAGTCCGCCAGTGACTCAAAGATATTTCCATCCAGGTGGAAAAAACCATACTGAGGAACTTCAATCAGCGCGGGGACTTCGACTTCCCGGCCTCCCAGGTGATGAGCTGCATAATGAGCCATACCGATGAGATTTTCTTCTCCGCCATGCGTTAAAAAGTCGGCTATCTGCTGACGATGTGTTTCCGGCAGACTGTTCTGCTGGTTAGACAGGGCATTGGTTGCGGTTCGGATATAAAAGTGCGTTCCCGCTGCACGGGCACGTGTAATTCGTGCTACCTGTTCGGGGGTGAGGTTCAGACCCTGCCCGCGAATGAAAACCAGATTGTAATTCTGGAGGTTGGCAGTATCGATGCCTTCATCGGGATAACGGTGCAGAGAGTAGGGGGTCTGCTGCAAAGCGTTTTCCCAGTTTGCCCAGTCGGTGTCGGAAAAACCGACAGTGGCAATCCGAAAGGGGCGGAGATATTCATAGTACGCCCAGAGTCCACCTGAAAAACAAAGGGCCAACAGTACAACAGAGGATAAATATTTCTTGAACATCGTTAATCTTCATCCATATAGAATGTCAGTAGAAATTACGGGGTACCAGTCGGCTCACCCTCTGCAGGCACATAGATCACACGCCCGTCTGGTAACTGGTAAGCCTGTCCCAGCAGTTGACCTTTGCCCGCTCCCTTCGATTGGGAGGCCTCATACTGTTTAATTTCCTGCCCCTCTTTGACGATGATTTCCATCTCAGGTGTGCCTGGATCTGTGATGATGGTGTAATCCTTATCCTTGAGCAGGGCCGGGACCTGCAGATAGGAAATCAACGAGACCATCAGGGCTACCGCGAAAACCATGGCGACATCAAAGAGGTTGGCCAGTGCTGCCAACGGGTCATCCTCTGTGTCGTCTGCCAGCCGGGAAGATGTTCCTTTTCGCAGGGTACGAAACTGCTGCAGTCGGTTCCCCTGTTGTGACTGATTCGTGGAGAATGGATGACTCTGATCAGACATGGATACGGTCTCCTGCGTCTCGAGCCGGGGTGTTGATCGACTCTTCTTCCTGTTGCTGTTGATATTCAGAAGGCTCTGGCAGTCCGCAGAGTCGTTCTGCAGCAAAATTGAGTAAAGAGAGATCAGCCTGGTACCAGTGTTTGTGGATCGTCACCAGGTAACCAGCGAGCATGCCGACGAACAGACCGAGTACGGTGGTTGAGAAGGCAATGACCAGATTATTGCTCATCGTCTGAATATCACCGACCGCCAGGCCAACCAGTGCTGGTCCGAGTGGAATTAAGGTTCCCATCAGACCCAGACTGGGGCCCAGTTTCACCATTCCTCGAAGCAGGTCAACTTTCCGTTGCCAGTGCATTTCAGATTGGGAAATACTGTAAGCGATCCGCGGTAGATCATCTCCTGCATTACGAATCTGTTGCAACGTCCTGAGAAATACCTCATTACCAGAGGTTTCAGGCCATTCTGCCTGGTTTTGTTGGATGGCCAGCTCGACCGTCTGACGCTGCTCGCGATGTTGATTGCGACTCAGAAATTCCTGTAGAGTCCGTCCGCATTGGGTCAGGACTCTGATCAATGAAAATAACAGCAGCAGCATGACCGGGATCAGCAGAGCATTGGACAAGATGTAAAATACATGGGTGATCTGATTCATAGTATTAAAACTTTTGGATGTGTTGAGTGAAAAAAACTAGGATGACTTATCCTCTGACGGAACTTGAAACTGACGCGACTGCTGGTTGCGTTCCAGCAGGAAGCCAGCTGCGACTAAAGCCATGGTAATCAGTACCGCCAGTCCGGATTCCTGAATTAACTGCCGGAACGTTTGAGTCGTCTGGACGGCAGGCAGGGATTGGCCGAGAGTGGTGAGTAATCCAGCGAGAATGCAAGTAGTCAGACAGCAGTCAAGGTGAAAGCGTAATACGAAGATCTGTTTCAACCAGGCTCCCAACAAGCAGAGCAGAGACATGCTCAATGCCAGAAAGACGCCAACGCCGATACCTGCCAGTTCAGGCCGGGCACCTGCTTGAGAGGACAGCCATTGCAGTTCCAGCAGGAGTGCAAAGACGATTACAGCAGGTGATGGAATACAGCTGAGAAACCCCAGGGCTGTTCGCCAGCGCTCGGGGCAGGAACTGGAAACGGAGTGAAGAGCGGCCACCAGGCAGCTTGCTGTCAGGAATAGCTGTCCCCCACAGAGCAGGAGCAGCGAATCACGGGACAGCAGGGCTGATTTAATATCGAAGAGTGTTCTGGAATCAGCAATCGGATTCAGCAGAAAGCCTGTGAGTCCCATCAGCCCCACAGCAAATGGTACCAGGTACCACTGACGCGAGACGACCAGACCTGCAGACTGGCTGCCCCAGGCGACGATATACAGCACAAGCAGCAGGGCCATCTCGGAACTGTTTCCCGCAGACGGCACGATATGGTTCAGGTAATCCATGTAGAATCTCACTTCAAGTACTGTTTGTATCTGACGGGTGAGAATCGAATATAATCACGCTTAAGTGCAAATGCAATACTATTGCAATAAAGGGGTGTGTGTATTAAAATGATGTTAAGAGCTGACAGTGATTCGAATGGCTCAGGGTTCTGTGTGAGATCCTCCCAGGCAGGTGATGCTCCAGACGTCTGCAGACTCAGGACTGGGGGAGGAGAATTGGGTTGCAGCCTGGGTAAGAGTGATGCCCCCTGGTCTAGTGGAAAAAGGCTGCTGACAGTAATCGAAACCAGGAATGAAATCTGTTGAGAGGGATGAAACTCCGATTGCCTTACAGGGCTTCGGGCGACTCGCTTACCTTTCGTCTTAATCGCATTGTTTCAGGGTAGTCGTACGTCAGTAACAAAGCTCCATCAGCGGCATGCTTCTCGAACAAATTAGCGATCAGATGGTCTTCACCGGGCCACGGGTAGGAAAAAACAAGATCAAAATCTTCGAGACGGCATTGGAGCTCATCGTATCCATCTTCCGCATCTGTGATGAGCCAGGAATATTCAGAGTTGTTTTCGACATACGCTTCTTCGGTAATTAATTCCGCGCCCGAGGGAATGAAACTACCTAAAGCGAACTCTACAGGCAAACCAAAATCATCTGCCAGCCTGCGAGCTGCGTCAACCAGATCCTGGTCAACTTCAATGCCACAGGATGTATACTCTAGCATTGAGGCAAGAGATGCCACGACTCCGAAACCGCTACCCCATTCGCACATCATATCGCCAGGGGCAAGATTCTCATCGGTGATGGCTTGCAGAGCGTGATAAACGGTTTTGAAATCACTGGGAATAAAGCTGCTGGTGCGACGTGGATTATTCTCAAGAAACTGAGTGACTCTCAAATCAGCTTCACGAAGAAAGCGATCAATCTCATGGGGCAAGATCGAGCCGTGATTTGAAATTTCAATTTCCACTAAAGGCACAATAAATAATCCTACAGGGAATTCGACTCAGTGAGTTAATCTGGAGTGGCTTTCATTCTGTATGAATTTGGTCTCCTGATAAGACTCTGGGGAGACCAACCCACTACTGAGACGAATAGTAGTTGAGGGGAAGTTGTGAGGTCAACTGGCAGAGACCGTGTTTGTTCTGGGATCCAGGATTAAAGCGATGTGTCTGAACAGATAATTCAGAAGTGTTATTGATGGCGACGTTAAGATACGCGCTCTGATGCTATGAAAGTGGCGGTACAGACTCACGGCATATCCGAAATGGGTCGACTAGCCGGCCCCCGCAGACTGTTCGTTATCAACGCGTTTCGCCTGTTTGTGCCCTTCATCAGATTGTCCGAGTTTCCAATAGCTCGACAAGTATAAGTGACTGTCAGGAAGCTTGTGTTCTTCCTTAAAGAAATGCCTGAGTTTCCGCATGCTGTTGAATTCGCAGGCGGACCAGACGGCTGGTTGGCCTGCCTGCCAGGGTAAGGCTTTGATCTTCGAAATCAGAAAACCACCCTCAGGATCCGGCTGGGGGTTGATTTCCCAGTGGAATTTCAGACCAGCGGGTGCTTTCAGAGTCTGGATCTCTGTTTCGCTGGGAATCTCGATGACTACATGTCCGGTGGCATCGTCAGGTAACTGCTCCAGGTTGACGCTGATCGCCGGTAATGCGGCCATGTCACCGACCAGCAGAAACCAGTCAGCGTCATGGTTGATCAATTTTTTCGGACCGGGATCGCCGACCTGAATCCGGTCTCCCGGTTGCGCCTGTTTCGCCCAGGATGACGCGGGCCCCAGGGGATCATGTAGTACAAAGTCGAGGTCAATTTCCATCGGACGCTGTTGTCTGATGGTATAGGATCGTTTCTGTGGGGGCTGGTCATCCGCTTGCGGAAACATCAGTTTCACGTATGCACTTTCCTGATTGCTGGGATAACCAGCCAAGGCGGTGCCGCCCAAAGTGATTCGCAACATATGCTCGGTGATTCTGGTTGTGCGAATGACTTCTAATTCTCTGACGGGTCGATTAGCCATGGGATTATCTCTCGTTATCTGGAAATGCTCAACGATGCAGATTCAATCATAGCGCATGCAGTCTCGGGATACAAAATGAGGACATGCAGATAAAGGTTGCGGTCACTGGGGGCGTTTTTAAGCAGCCCGGAGCGGTTTGATAATGGGTATCAAATTACAACAAATAAAGACCACTTACTGAAACAGAATCTGTTTCGATAAGTGGTCTTTTGTGTTTGACTTGAAAGTCGGGATGACAAGATTTGAACTTGCGACCTCTGCGTCCCGAACTTGCTATTTCAAAAATAAGTTGTTGTGTGGTAAGGGGTTGCGTCGTCTCCTGGTCCGTTATTACAATGAAAACTGCAGAATAACGTACCATTTAACGGACCAAAAGGAAATACCAGATGGCTCGGCATTCAAAATTGAACTGGGAAAGTGCCCGCGGAAAGTGGAAGGTCGAATATCGAATATCGCGGTAAGAAATATCGCTTCGATGGCGGCCTAGGGAAGAGTGATCGCGAAGCCAAGAGACATGCTGAGTCTGAGTGGAAGTGGCTTAAAGCAGAGCTTGATCACGAGGCCTTCAGAACTAAGCCCCACAGGCTTGAATACGAAGCAGTAATAGCAGAATGGAACAGTGTTCTAACCTGGCCCGTACCCGCGTGCATTACGGTTATCGGCGATTGCATATCCTGCTTTCGCGAGAGGGTTGGCACGTCAATCACAAGCTGGTGTACCGGCTCTATGTCGAAGAATGCCTGCAAATGCGTCGAAAACGTCCCCGGCGGAATCCAAGCTGTCAGGTTCGGAAAACACGGCAGCAAGCCAGTCGCACCAATGAGAGTTGGAGCATGGACTTCATGGCCGATCAGCTGTTTAACGGGCAGCGGTTCCGGCTGTTGACGTTAGTCGATAACTTTAGTCGTGAGAGTCTGGCCATACAGGTGGGAACACGGCTGACTGGAGATGATGTGGTGGCAGCTCTGGATCGAGTCAAAGTAACTCTGGATTTCAGTCGACTGGGAAAACCAACCGACAATGCGTATATTGAATCGTTCAATGGGCGAGTTCGCCAGGAGTGTTTAAACCAGCATTGGTTTTTAAGCCTGGAAGACGCTCAGGAACAAATCGACTAGTGGCGGCTGGACTACAACGAAAACCGCCCACACAGCTCACTGGGAAATCAGACCCCGGTAGAGTTCGCGAAAAATTCATCCCTGGCGCGCCAGGGATGAATTTACCTTGGATCTCTAACATTCCAACTGGTACAGAGTTGGGGGCAAGGTCAATCCTATTGGTAACTCTCATGACAAATGGATCAAGTTAAGGGGAGCATGCCAAAGGCAATCGAAAGAGGAGCGACTCGATCGTCCGCTGTTCATCTCGACTTCGTTCCTCATCATATGACTGCTGAAGTTGTAAACAGAAATCGACGGCATCCTCCAGGCTTACCAGGAAAGTCGGTTCCTGCTGACCGTCTATGATTAATGACTGTTATCCAGGAATATTCTTCTGTAAAATCTGATTCTTTTGATAGATCGCATTTAGACGTTCTTCACCGAGAATCAGCCGAAATTCAGCCAGAGTGACTTCTGTCTGGCCGATGTAAAAGTATCGGAGGTTAACAGGCTCACTTAACTTATTTGCTGACGCAGTCGACTGCGGCTTTACGGGGCGAATGGTTCCTGTGGGGCAGTAGCGAAACTTGAGCTCCAGCTTTCCCTGCAAAGACTCAGGTTGATAGCTAGTGGGTGTCCCGAAAGTGGGTTCGTACAGAATTTTATGTGGTAACGCGGCGGTAGTGCTCGTGGAGATTGTCGCTATCGGGTCTCTGCTGGCTGCGTGCGGGTGATTTTGGCGGGGATTTCGACTTCATCAGACAATGCCGCGCGTATGGTCTTCCCTGGTTTCCCTTTCTCGTATCGATCGCGACTGTCTCAGGCCGCTTTGCGGCGACTGTGAGCGGCGGCCGCGTTTTGATTCTCCCGGGCGATGAGCATCCGACCGAGCGTGTGCAGGTTTCGCCCCAGAATGCCCAGTTGCAGGTAGCGTTCAAAACCGATCTCCGAACGGTCGCGACATCGCTTCAGCGCGTTCCCGCTCTGCAACGCTCCGATCATTGATTCCACTCCCGAATGATTCTTCTGAGCCGATCGAAACTCGTTATCGTCCAGTTGAACCGCCTACTGCTTGACGCCGGTTCTGGGAAGACACAGATGATCGACAAGCTCAGACATTTCCCTCTGGTTGTCGGGTGAATGGAACCCACGGTCGAACGACAGACGCTTCACACCGTTTTGAAAGTCATTTTGCAAAGACTTCGTTTCACGGACTGCCACTTGTTTGTCGCCTTCATCGCGTTTCATCAAAATAGCGCGCACAATGAAGCCAGCGGCATCTTCGAACACCAGAACCTGCCGACCAAACTGCATCGGTTGACCGGCCTTGCCACGTTTGTAAAGCTGAGTATGCGGCTCGAAAATACTGAAGAGCTTGTCGCTGTTGGCAACTGTTTCGCCGTGGAAGATACGACGCCGGGCCGTGTCCGCGACGCGCTCTGTGCATACGATCAACGCCTGCAGCGTGTTCGGCCCGAACAGGTCGGCGATCTCCGGCAGCCGCTGGCCGGTGACCAGGCAGAGGTCGCGCGCACGCTGCATCAAGGCGCCCGTTTTTTGCAGGAGTTCGCGATAAAGCGGCTGGAGTCGCTTTTTGTAGCGGGAGCCTTTCTTTGTCGCGATGCGATTGATGTCTCGATTGAGTTGTTTGATTTTTTTCAAGAGGTGAGCATACTGACGCCATCCGTTCACGCCGTGTGCTTCGGCCAGCCTCACGCACTGAGGAATGATTTTCTGCAGCCCGTCGTACAGCAAACTGCTTTCCGTGGGATAATGAATGTTCGTTTCCATCACGAACGAATCGGCCCGCACCTTGTCGATCGCAGCGGGATCAAACGCGTGTCCTGCACTGACGATGGCCTGGTTGATGCGTGCAATGGTTTCCGGTCGCAGGAGTCGAATGTTGTTGCGGATGGTTCGCCATTTGAAGGACCTGTCATCACAGTCGCCGACTCCCATGATGCCGCGCAGCTTGCGGTGATTTTCAGCAAGGTCCTGCAATTGATCGAAGGTGAAGTTGCAGCCCAGTCGCACGGCTGCCAGCACACAGATATGCCAGTATTCCATCCCCGTTCGACCTGTGTCAGTGTGACTGTCGCTGTTAACGTCGGCGGCAATCCACTGCAGTATTTCATCGATAAGTTTGCGGTCCGAATACAGGAACTGCAGAGCGCGAAAAATAGGAACGATGCGGTCCCGCGATTCCAGATTTAACGCTACCTGTTCGATCGGAATGCTGTCCAGTCGCAGCTGATTCGAGTATGATTTTCTCATCATTGGCTCCTCGAAGATTGAATGTGTTGATTCCGTTTTACTGGTCTTTTCAACAAGTGAAACGAATCAATGCTTCATCTTCGAGGAGCGTTCTTACAATTTCACGCTATTATTTACGAACCAAAACGCTTTTGGGTCGGACACTAGCTAAGTCTAATTCTGTAGTAAAATGGTTGAAATAATTTCTCAGAAAAAGTCGGTGAAGTATGACAGCAGATCAAGTGGATATGAAATGTGCGATAATGCCTGAACGTAGTGGTACTAAATTATTTCAACTACATTCGGTTCGGCGATTTCTTACGCTCGCGTTCTTAATTCAAATTCTAGCGAATCTACTCATTCTATTCTTTTACTGGGGAGAGGGAATGGATGAGACACTTAATAATCTTCCACACGTTGATGAAAAGATAAAAAATAAATTTGTAGAAGATCAGATCTCCCGTGAGTTTCAGAATGGAATACTAACAATTCCCTATCGAATTATGTCACCAGAGAACCTGTCAACGGGACGAAAGTACCCTTTAGTTGTTTTTTTACATGGTGCGGGAAGCAGGGGAAGTGACAACTATCAGCAGTTGCAGACCCTGCCCAAACAGTTGGCAACGCCACTCTGGCGGAAAAAGTATGAATCATATGTTATGGCGCCGCAGTGCCCATCTGAATTCTGGTGGGGGATGTGGCAGGTAACAGATCAAGTCGCGATACTAATTCAGGAAACGATCCAGTCTCATCCACAGATTGATCCTGACCGTGTTTATCTGATAGGTCTTTCGATGGGAGGGAGCGGTTGCTGGAGTCTAGCGACACGTCACCCAGATCTCTTCGCTGCCATAGCCTCTTTCTGTGGGCAGGGAAATCCCGAAAATGCTTCCACAATGTCAGCGATTCCCATCTGGGTGGTACATGGAGATGATGATAGAGTCATCAATGTTTCGTATTCCAGAGAGATGGTTCATGCACTGCAGAAGGTGAATGCTAAAGTTGTCTATCACGAACTACCGGGTATTGGTCACAACTGCTGGGAGGAGAGTTATCAGGAACCCAGTCCAATGATGAACTGGATGTTCCAACAGAACCGGTATAAGAGACGTTGAGATTTGATGGGGGGAATCACGTTTCCAGTTTTTTCATGACTATCACCTTAAATCCGATTCTGGTATACGATAGATGTAGATTGAGTACCCAGCTGTATCGACCGGTTTATATTTTTGGAAATAGGCAAAACCATTTTTGGGGTATCGCCAGCCGTACCCTTTCATGTAGTTTACACTGATGGCATACCAGCCCGGTGGCGGTTGGAAATTAGTGCTCTGTTCTTCATTCACGGGAGGCAATAGATAATCCATACCCAGGTCCCGTGGATCAAAATAGCTGTAATAGCACATGTAGAAAGGTTTTGCCTCAGGGTGGTCCCTAATCCATTGCTTTAAAAAAAGTAAGTCTTGTCCCCAATCGATATTACTGTGGAGCAAGTGCTGATGACCGTTATATGGACCTCTAACAAGTTCGTTGAAATAAGCTAGGGAGTGAGGATAGATCCATATACTGCAGCCAAGAGCCCAAGTAAGACTAATACTGGTTACTAAAGCAGCAATCTTTTTCTTTTCAATAAACCACAAAGCTGATTGCCCCATCCAGATAAAGGCGAAGGGAAAGATTGGCAACACATAGCGCATGTGATGATTGAAACCGGTCTGGGAACTGACCAGGATGAGAACGGTCAGTGCTGGAACTGCCAGAACGAAGCCATTCTGCCAGGTTGTCCTGACAGAAGAGCCAAGCCAGCAGGCATGGACCATAGTGAGACCAAAGAGAATCCAGTAACCCAAGGGCACTTTGATCGTCAGGGCATATAGATAGTAGTACCACCAGCCCTTGTCGCGAAATTCGCCACGTAAGTAGGATTCGCGGCCGAAATCTTCGAAGTCCTTTTTCTGCACATCAATCCCTAGCAAGTAATTGCTGGGAAGCGGAACTGGTAGTGCTCCGATCCAGGAATCCTGGAAACGGTTCTGCCTCTCCGAAATCACTCGCTCCTCTTTGTCTCTCTCAACGTCGGTCAGCGTTTCGCTGACAAACTGGAATGCTTTGAGTTGAGTGAACGAACCTTCGAAACCGTAGCCCAGATTTAACAGATAGACGCCCAGCAACAGGATCGTTCCCAGTTGCAGGGCCTGTCGGTGCCAGGGAGTGTTGGGGGAGGTGGCCCTGGTAATGAACCAGACCAGCCAGATCAGTGGCCAGAGTCCAAACAGAATAATCCACGTCGACTTGGTCAGTTCTGCCAGCCCCAGTACGACGCCAGCGATGACCATCTGCATCCAGTGGGGGGACTGCAACCATTTCCAGAATGCATAGGTGGCGGCGAGGCCCAACACAGTTGCGCCGCAGTCTGGGGTAATGCATTGTCCGTGGGCAATGATATTTGGAGAAAAACACCAGAGCGTCAGAGAGAAGACTCCCGCCCAGGAGCCATACAGGTCTTTCGCCCAGCGGTAGCAGAGATAGCCTCCGAGGAGAGAAAAAGGAATACAGGCCCAGCGGGCTAGCGTCAGGTACCAGATGAACCGAGCGCCGTTCACGTGAATGAACTCTGGTCCCAGGGTGAAAACCGGGCGAGCTCCGGGCGATTCGTAAAAGCCGCTCCATTCGTATTTCGCATCTGAGAATAGGACGGGCAGGGCAGCCACCATGCGCACCAGGGGTGGATTGACCCGATAGAGTTCAAATCGAGCAAACTTCCAGTGACTGATACCGGCAACCAGATGGGCGTGTTCATTCAGATTGGGGCTGTGCTTTGTCGCACTCCAGGCTAACAGGCCCGCGTGTACTGTGAGCAGCAAGGCTACCAGGGCTTTGACGGTGGTCGATGCCGCGGGTTGCGTTTGATCTTCTGGGTTGTGCATGCTTGTCTGGGGCATCAACCTGCCTCCGAACTCTGACTCTGTGTGGAATTTCGTTTCCTGGGGGAGAAACGACGCTTGAGAGATATCAGTCCGACTGCAGCGAGCAGTACTGCTGAGATCAGTAGCCAGAGAGGCAGGCCGCCTTGATCTGGTCTGCTGAAGTGATTCAACAGGTCCAACTGCGCTGTTTCATGAACGGCGAGGGGACGCGGCTTTCCGTTTTCCTGTATCAGTGAATTCCGCTTCTGAATTTCATCGATAACATAAGTGCCCGGGGGATAGGTCAGTTGGAACGCATTCGGATCAATTTGCTCTGGGACTTCGAGTTCGACGTATTCACAATGCACAAATTGCATCGAACGCCTGCGTCCCGGATAATCTTCGAAATGGCTCTTTAAGATCAGGGTCCAGCTCTCCGGCAGCCAGCCATGCTCGGGTGTATTCTGGTATTGAATATCGACCTGTTCCATGATCTTTCCCTCCCGTAAGAGAAGATTTCGTAGAATGCTGGCGTCGCGCTGCTGATCCACCCAGCAGCGTCCCGTCATCCCGCAGGGACCTGGATATTCCAGGACGACACAGCTGCGTCCCCGCAGGCGGGCATCGGTTTGAATAAGCTGAAATGCAGAGGGGGAAATCGGATTTTGTTCCAGACCGAACGGACGCACGGCCAGAAGCCAGGGACGATAGAGAGACTGTGCCACCCAGGGATGCCGGCCTTCACTAATCTGATCGACTGCTGATAACCGGGTGAAATCGGTGCCACCCGCAGCTGCATGAAAATAGTCTGTCAGTCGTTTGCCGTCGAAGAGGCTGGTCAGTTGATGCGGCGGTCTCAGTTGCGGATGATCTTCCGTAAAACCCTGTTCTCGTGCGAGCGCAAACGCCTTGCTGTTATCACTGCCGGAAAGTCCCTTGTGGCGGACTTGCGAATAGCCGGAGAATTCCAGCTGTGCATCCTGATGCAAGCGCGGCGATTCAAAACGAACCTTGCCTTCTGAGAGTGAGAGCCGGTGCGGTTCGCTGGAAGTAGAACGGGAGGGACTACTATCGTCTGTTTGATAAGTACTCCAGACGAATTCCGGTTGCCCGCGATCGATTTCCCAGACGACATTCAAATAGCGGATGGATTTCTGGCGGGTCTGCCAGATCGAGAGGATTTCGGAAAGGATCTGCTTTTGATCGGAAGTCTCAGCCCCATGTGCCGACTGGCCTAATAGTGCGGCACTACAGGCTGCAAAAGAAAACAGTACCCCCATCATCAGCATGGTTCGTCTTGTTCGCCCGAGGTCCAGTGCTTGCATGGTTATTCCAACTCCCGGATGCGAAAATATCTCCATTCCACACTTCCCGCTGCTTCCGGCAATCCCAGGGACAGAGTTCCATTCAATTCCTGAGTCTGCACTGGAGAAAGGGAAAACAGCTCCCAGCCATTGAGAAGTACCTTCATTCCCGAATAGTCCACTTTGATTCGAAGGTCATTCCAGTCATCTGGCAGGAGTGCATGTTGGGCCAGGTTGTCAGAATCGGTCAGCCATTGCTCACCAGGCTCATCAATGACCGAACTGCTGCCTGTCTGGGGCAGTACGATCTTCATTTTGAAGAATCCAGGATCGTCGTTCTGATCGGCTTTATAGAATTTCAGACAACAACCAGAGCCCCGTTGAATCTTAAATTCAAAGTGCAGTTCATAGTTTCGGTAGGGGTTTCGAAAAAGGGCATCAGCTTCAGTAGCCGACGCTGTTCCTGCAGAATTAAGTATGCCGCCCCCGGAAAGATTCCAGGCAGGAGAGGGGAGTTGCCAGTGTTCAGGGGACGTTTCGGGAAAAACCGTTTGAAACTTCGTCTGATTCAAATTCTCCGTACGGTTCTGAGCGAGCAGCCAGCGGAAGACAGCCGGGCAGCGATTCGTAAAATTCCAGGCATCATGCTTCCACCATTCCTCGGACAGATTCCCGTTCAGCTCAGTAAAATGGGGGCTGAACCCCATTTCCAGCAGATCCTGAAACAACTTTCGGTACTGTTGCCCTGAGCGGGTATTATCGCCCCGTACATACACATTCCAGACGGGGGTCTGAGTTTGCACGACTCGTTTCATCAGTTCCGGCTCACAGCTGGCCGAAATGGGGACTGTTGCTGCGAAACGCTCCGGATGAGCATCCACAATAGACCAGCTTTGATCGCCTCCCCGGGAGATTCCTGTCACCGAAATTCGATCTGGATCGATATGATATTCCTCTATCATGAAATCCAGCATTTGATCCACATTTTGAAAAAATGCTTTCTGACTGTAAGCAGTGTTCGCAGGTGGTTCCTGAGGAAACAGGACCACAAACGGAAAGTTGCGTTTCGTTTCCCAGATCGCAGGGCCAATCCCGGCAACGAGAGACTTTGTGCCATCGGTGCCCCGTTCTCCCGCGCCATGCAGGAACAGGATCAGCGGAGGCTTTGACTCTGGTGGCAGATCAAAGGGGACATAAACAACATAATTGTGTGTGACACCTTGATCGTCGGTAAATTCCCGTTTCACAAAGCCCCGTTTTCCGCTGTTCTGAAAGCGTTCCCACTTTTTTGAAAACCAGGTGCTTGAGGCAGGCTGAAGCAACAGAAGACCTGCATTTATCAATAGTAGAGCCACTAAAATTATGATGACGAGATAAAATCTGCGGAGCATGGCTTCTCTTAACGTAAACTTCTATTCGACAGTCTGATTGGAGAAATGAACTTTGGTCAGAGAGAGGATTATATATTCGCTGAAATCAGGGGGCTGAAGAAGTCTGACTTCCATCACGTGTATGCATCGAGTACCAGGTGTTGATATCAACAGAATCATTTATGAAATGCACACTACCATCACCCATCAGGACAAATACGCCACCAGGATGCATGCTGCGGGCCGTTGCCTGAGAATTGGACTCGATCGGTTTATTCACGTGGCAGGGCATTCCCTGAGCTATGAGTTCTGAATCACTGAATAGCGAGCCTTTCAGTGCACTGCAGCCGACAATATCGTCGGCTCCTGCACTGTTATTATTAGGACCATATGAATCTTCTCTCCGCCCTACTATCCCATGTCGAGCTGTTGCACTGGCCCCGATATACCCGAGTGCCCAGGTGCCCCGCGGGTCAACGGGATGTATGCCGGCTCTCACTTCTTCGGCTACGACCACATTGGACTGACCGGCTTTGAAATCTTTAAACTGAAACGATTTATTGAATCCGCCGGCCCCCGATCCCCAGAGCACGCTGTTTTCGTTTGCCAGATCCGCAGAGTCGACGAAGAAGCCATCATCACAATCAGGTTGCATCCCGCGTGCACATGCTCGATCGGGCCCGAAGTTCATCGCATAGTTTCCACGAGAGTACATATTATTGGCAGTTCCAGCCAGATAATCTCTCTGATATTGATTGCCGGATTCACTTTGAGGGTCACTCGGACACTTCAGTATCGAGAGCTCAGCAGTTCGAACTTCGACATTGTCACCATCTGCCACAGGCCGGTTAAACTGATACTGGTTGTAGAGCGTAGACTGTTCGAGTTGAGGTAACAGCATGACCAGCCAGTTGGCGTACATCCGGCTCGGCTCATTTCCCGGGGAAGCTCCTATCGCCACGCGATCGTAGAGCCCGATGGGGAGTTCTCCTCCTCCAGCCGGTTCTCCGGGAGAGCCTCCCCAGACAGCCAGTGGGGGAAGTGTCTGAAACTGTTCGTGATAATTGTGTAGTGCCAGTCCAATCTGCCTCAGATTATTCTGACATTGGGTTCGACGAGCTGCCTGACGCGAGGCTTGAATTGCTGGTATTGCCAGGGCAATTATAATACCGATCACGGCGATCACGACCAGAAGTTCAATCAGGGAAAAACCTCTTCGATGTTTCATGTTCATCTCCTGCTGGTCAGTAGTGCTGACACTTAAAGCATCTCATTTAAAGGAAGGTCACAATTTCATTTTATCTCTGGCCGTTCTGGCATGCGGGGCATCAGAAATTCACTGTTCCCTGCTAAGTTCTTATTTTTTTGACAACAAACACAGCCCCTAATCCAACGAGGGCAACATCGAGTACTATGAATACCATACCGAGCAGGCCCATCATATTCACAGGCAGAGGCGTTCCCGAAGCAGAATGTACCAGCCGTTCTGCTTTACTCATATGAACGGCGAACTGCTTCTCAGACGAACTGGGGATTTCTCGTGCATCATCCAGCATCCGAGGCAGGCAGTCCCTGCCCGCTCTGAGGAGTTCCATTGTGTAAGGATCATTCGTGGTTGCGACTTTCTCGATGCTCTGGTTGATCTGCATGATTTTCGGTTTGACGCCTGCTTTAAACTCATCCCACTGTCGAGCATCCAGATCCATTTCTCGTAGCCTCCGTAAATCGAACCAGATATTGGAATAGGTTTCATAAGCAATGCTGCGATGGTACCAGTCAATGGCATAGTAATTGACTGTCAGTCCAGAAATTATCATCAACAGCAGAGGGACAAGAACCCAGGGACGAAAAACGTATTTGAAGAATTCCAGCTTCTCTGCCAGAAATTCTGTAATATTGGAGACGAGTTCACGCAACCAGTCCAGATTGAGTCGGGAAGTGAATCCTGCGAATCGACTCAGAACGGTTTCATCTTCCTCTTCTGCACTGGAGAAAGCACGACGAATTCCACGTTCTGCCAGCAGATTAGCCGCGGCACGAGATGCCGATTCTGAATCAGGTTCCACTTCCTGTTTAAAAATTAGTATAGGAAATGCTCTTGCTGGGAGCCAAGTATGGGAAGATTCAGGGCGAACTAAAGTTTCGGGGCTTATCCTCTTTTTCTTAATCAGAAGTTGGAGATCATGGCAAGAAATCGGGCCATGAATTTGATCGGGAAGCTTCAAATACCAGCGAACTGATTGATCAGGTATTGAATCCATCGAGCGACTCCAGAGAGGAACACATCTGATTCGCCAATCGTGGTGAACTAGGATCGGTATTCAGATTGCAGCGCTATTTTAAACACAAATGAATTGGTTTTGAACTTCTTTTTGCAAAGTGATTGATTCGAAGAGAAGGAATAGATCAATGAATAATAATTAGTCTCAATTACAATATATTATTCTAAATTAAGGCCGTATTGTGATCTGTTACTATCAATATTTTTGTAAGGAAATGATGAACCCCAGGAATTGATGAATCTAAGACGTTATTCAACGTTAGGCTGATCTTGAAAACGATTCTTTGGTTTAGATCCTGGGACAAATAGGTTTAACATCCACCCAAGAATAAAGAGAATAAATATCATGGAAGAGGTATATTTACTTTGTGTTGTTTTTTTATTCTTTTTTGAGATTTTCGCTGATGCATAATTTAACATACGTGTCATGCAGTCTAATCCACCAGGTATTAATGTAGTTTCACCTGTATCACGATTGATTATCATCGAACCAGGTTGTAGAGGGATGGAAAAGAAATCGTCTGGAACACTATTTACTTCGCAGAATTTAACTTTAGCTACCGTATGGATGTGGAGTTCTGGAAAGATGCGTTCAACTGTGTGGGGAATCAGTATCCCATTTTCTTTTCGATAGTCTTTGAAGTGAAACGTAGCCCAGGGATGCACTCTGTTGTTAACGTTATGAAGAAGGTCACGCCGATAAGGTATCCCATTTTTTTTGCCAATATAGAGTCTGACTACATTTGGAATTTCCAATATATCGCATGCTCTACCCCTAACAATATCGGATCCTATTAATTGCAGCCTATGGTCTTTTAAAATATCAGGTAGAAAGCAAGGTTGGCCTCGAGTGGTAGGTGGTTTTGAGGCGTCAGTGTTAGGCCACCATCCAAGCGACTCAAAATACATGGTTTTTTGCACTTTCCACAAAAACTCTTGATTGGCATGTTTTTTTGTTGTTTCATATCTACGAGAAAAATGGAAAAAAAGGTCAAATACATCGCCGTTATAAAATTGGGTAGTGGAAAATGGGTCAAGATCTCTTGCCGATTTTGGACCATGCCAAATTGAAGAAAAACGCATTTCACCCTTAGCGGCATAGATTGAACTTACGATTTGATTTTTCGAACGGTTCAAATGCTGGCTTTCAATGAATACTGCAATATTCTTAAGGGAGTCATTCCAACGTTGGATTCGTTGAACAACATCATTAAGAGAATTTTTCTGGCCAGACTTAGAAAAAGCAATTGAGGTCCACAATAAACATGTGAGTGTCACCCATCCTAAGAAGATCTTTTTGCATATCATGTTTGGAGAGATAGTTACTTGATGGCTCATGAGATTATTTTCGTAATCTAAAATAGGAGACGATTAATCATGCACGGCTAAAATATTTTTTATAGAAAACAAAAATGAGTATCATGATTATGAACCCCACATTGAACCAAATAATAATACTATTCAACTTGGATCTCTTCGGTTCAGTCAGAGACTCTTTGGATTTACTTGCATCCTTCAAACGTGCTTTTTGAATCACCTGATCAAGATCAGACTGATCAGCAGGCTGAATATAGCTGACGGAAGGTGTTACATTTTTATCGGATGGCGTGAGTTTATTCCCATCGCTGTCTTCTGGTGACAGCGTAGTATCATTCACCCAAACTCCTGCAGGAACATCAATCGAGAAATATTTATCAAGAGAGGGTTGATTTACTTCGATCTTTTTAACTTCTGCAATATTTTCATGGAGAGCAGTGCCGGCATATCGTCCATTGGCAATTTCAACAATACCATATTGCTGCGACTTGATGACTTTCGGTAACCACAAGGTTCCAGGAATGATTTCTTCAAATTGATCAGCTTCGATTTTGTAGACAATATTTCCATCATGATGTTTCCAGGTTCGTTGACGAACTGCATAACCAAAATTGGGATCCAACCAAATACTTTGAGATGATGAATTGATTAGAATACATGCATGCCCAGAGATCTCTTCTAAATCTTGAGCAATGCTAAAAGTTCCAGCCTCAAGCATGTGGGGTAAATGGTTCTTTAGTCTTAAGGCATTATCTTTAGGGAGGTCAGGAATAGTAAATGCAATCAGTAGTCTATCCAGTAATGTGGTGCCCAGCATAGCACTAGAGCGAGACTCAGGATTAAGAATGGTATAGACTTTTCGAGATTTTCCTTTAGTTGTCAATTTGGATGCTTCTGAGTGTTTCCAGACTTTGCTCCCATCATACAGAAGTATATTTGCAGGAATCGGTTCTTTTACAACCTTTGTAATTTCATGATTGATAATTGCTTGTAATTCATTAAAAGCAAGTTGATCTATTCTTTTACCTGGATGATTGGCTTTTGCATTTGAAAATACTGACTGCTCAACTAAATCCCAACGGCTATGTATTGCTTCATAAAAATTGCCAGTGTTGTTCAATACCAGGGTCGTTGTACTTTCGATAAATGGCATGACGTGAAACGATTGCCAAAGCTCTTCTTCATCAATCAAAGAGGTCTGACTTACTTTTGTGTACTCAAATAAAATATTTTCAATGGAGTTATATTTTTTTATGTATATGTCTGATAATTCTTCATGTGTCGGGATCTCTTCGCCCTGTACTCGTGGTGATTTTATCAAGATTATTATAAGCATCAGCCCACAGAGTAGCTTTGAATGGTAACTACTATCTATGTTCGTCATCCCTCTTCTCCTCATGCACTCTTGGAAAGCAAGAATCTTTTAGATTTTCGATGTGTAAATAGATAGCCACACATCGCACCACATAGAAATGAAAATACCGATAACGATTTATCGAATTGATGTGACTTTATTGGAAATACAGCATAGCCTGACCAGGATCGTTCAAAATTTCTCCAGGTAACAAACATTAATTCTCCAGTAGTTCCGTCTAAATATTTAACTCCTTTATCATCAGTATCATAGATAACTACAAAATGTCCGCTTCTTGAACCTGAAAAATTAACTGTGTCAAAATGGGCGATTACTGGGTCTTGCATAGCTTTCAAATCATTTGGAGTACATAGAGCTATTCGAACTGGTAAGCCGTACAACTCTGCCGTTCTCTTGATATCATCTAAACTAACTAATTCTTCTTTCAATAGACTTCTCTGCATGTCTAAATAGTCAGCTTCATGATTAGTTAGAACTAGTAAAAAGTACAGAGAGTTTATTCCACAGACTCTTTCAGATCGCCATACAATTTCAGAGTCATTAGACACTGAATTTGTTGTCGCAACGAGAAATGAGACTACGATAAAAATCGAATGCATAATAATTCTCAAATAAAGAATTAAATTAAACCTGCCCAATTGAATGGGCAGGAGACCTTGTTAATACTGACGCTGATTTAGCCACCATTGCAATTGGCTTCTTGGGTGGTCTGTACGGTCTTCACAGTCCCACAAAATCCGGTGGTGCATACGATGCAACTTCGGTCTCTAGTTGCCCAAGGCTCTTCTCCAGAGCCGCCGTTTTCTACTAACGAATTAAAAGATGCACTGGAGCATTGACGTGCCCCCACGAATGACACCAGTCACAAGACTCAGTGTTCTTTTGTGTCAATGGCTGTTCTGCTCGCCTGTTGGAGCGGAGCGGAAGCAGGCGAGCAGAACAGCTTCGCTTCCGGTACCGGGGCTCTGTAGC